>JBGUGY010000376.1:0-11838 GCA_045111775.1 Bacteroidaceae bacterium
ATGAGGCTCTTGCGCTTAACATGAAGGCGCAGCAATGTTTCAGACGAATGGATTTTGACAACGCGAGCGCCTTGCACGAGAAGGCGATGCGGATTACCGACAACGAGCTTCTGCGCTTCGGGTGCGAGGTGGGACTGATGGCCGTTTATGAGCGCACGTCGCAGAACCGCGAGTTCTTCGATGCCCGTAACAAGGCCGAAAGCCACATACGCCGAATAGAAGAGGAGATGGACGGACTTACCGACGAGGAGAAACGCCGCTTTTACGTTTCGAAAGACATCTACCACTACGTTTCGAGCAACTATTTCCACAACCAGTATCAAGACACGCTGTCGCAGAAGGAGGCGCGCCTTATTTCGCCTAACTTCAAGTTGGGCGACGTGGCTACGCACGATACAATATACTATCACGAGATTCTCGACAGGCTGATAAACGCCCGCATAGAGTTCGAACAGGAAAACTACATGCGGTCCATAGCCCTTTGCGACAGCGCGCTTCAGGCAATAAACCGCCATCATCTGAAGTATTATCCTGCCGACTCGCAGCACCTTCTGCATCTGTATAGCGAGCAGGACTCCGTCTCGACCGAGAAGATATGGCTCGACAACCCCGACGTGCATACCGTTCCCGAGGTGCTGGCGCAGATTCGCGAGCAGGCAAGCATGAGCTATGCCGCCATGGGACTGACAAAGGAGAGCTACTACAACCGCAACGCCTATCTCGACATCCTCGACGTGATAAGGCAGGACAAGGAGTGGGAGAGCCGCTACGACGAGCTTAACGAGGCAAACCAAAGGGTTACGATGATATTCATCTCGGCAATAGTATTTGTTGTCGTCATTGTGCTGATATGCTTTGTTGCCAACGAGAAATGGAAGAAGAGGAACGAGCGAAGGGTAGAGAACCTGCGCCTTACGCTCGAGCTGTGCCACAAGATAGCCGTAAATGTATCGGACGATGTGTCGTCGGGCAGGGAACTTCTCGACACGATAACGGAAGCCGTCCAGAGCGATTTCTGCAAGATATTCGGCTGCGGATTTGTGCTCGATGTGCCGGGCATAGACGATGAGGACGACGACACCATGCCAAGATGGAGCGAGCTGAATCTGAGGCTCGTAGGCTCGGCGCGCGTGGGCTCGGACAAGAAGTCGCTCCTGCGCGTGATAGAGAAATACTTCAGATGGGTGCTGCAAAGCGGAGCCGACGTGCTTGCCATAAGCAACAACCAGCGCAAGACCGAGGCCGAGAAGTACATACACGAGCAGCACATAGCCGCCAACAAGCGTCAGAATCTTGACAAGCGCGCGTGCATGAGCATGGTAAACGGCATAACGCCTTATCTTGACCGCGCAATAAACGAGGTGAACAAGCTCCAGAGAAACGAGTCGGACGAGGTGAAGAAGGCTCGCTACCAGTATATCATCGAGCTTATAGACAAGATAAACGAGTACAACGACATAATGGCGTCGTGGGTTCAGCTAAGAAAGGGCGAGGTGAGCCTGAATATCGACAGTTTCGCCCTTCAGCCGCTGTTCAGTATTCTGTCTAAGGCGCGGGCAAACTACGCCCAGAAGGACATCACCCTTACGGTAAGCATGACTCCAGCCATAGTGAAGGCCGACAAGGCTCTTACGCTCTTTATGATAAACACGCTTGCCGAGAATGCCCGAAAGTACACTCCGGCAGGCGGACACATAGAGGTCTATGCCGAGGAAGCCGACGACTATGTTGAGGTATCGGTAAAGGATTCGGGCATAGGAATAAGCGAGGAGGACTGCCGCAAGATTATTGAAGAGAAAGTCTACGATTCGAGCACGATAGGAATGCGCAAGGATGCCGACAATACCGAACTGAGCAAGAACAAAGGTCACGGCTTCGGCCTGATGAACTGCCGTGGAATAATAGAGAAGTACAAGAAGACAAACCAGTTGTTTGCCGTATGCCAGTTTGGTGTAGAGAGCGCGCTTGGCAAGGGCAGCCGCTTCTTCTTCCGCCTGCCAAAGGGCGTGAAGAAAGCCCTGATGCTCGCCGTTGTGATGATATTGAGTGCGCCGTCGTTTGCCAAGGTGAGCAACGACTCGGTGTGGAAGGCAAAGGACACGCTTCTGCGCAAGGCCTCGGCATACGCCGATACGGTTTACTTCTGCAACGTGAAGGGACTGCATACCGATGCCATCTACTACTCAACGCTTGCCATGCGCGAGCTGAACAAGTATTACCGCAAGTACCACAAGAACTCAGCCGACACGATGAGCGTGTACGGTAATGCCGACAAGGCCGAGATTAAATGGTGGAACGAGGGATTCGATACCGACTACCATGTTATTCTCGACGTGCGAAACGAGACGGCAATCGCGGCTCTGGTGCTGAAGGACTGGGACTGCTACAACGCAAACAATCAGGCATATACGAAGATGTATAAGATGCTTGGACAGGATGCCAATCTTGCCGAGTATTGCCGCAAGGCGCAGAACAAGAACACCAACACCACCATTGCTATGTGGCTTGTGTTCATAGCCGTTATGGTGGCCCTGTTCAGCTATTATCTGCTGTACTTCCGCCACAAGGTTATATACACGCTGAACCTTCGCCAGCTTCTGAGCATCAACAATACGGTTATGAAGACGCTGGTGCAGCATGCCAACGTGCAGGATGCCGACTACGAGCAGGTTGCCAAGAACGTGGTTGACTCGATAACATACGAGCTGAACGACCTTCTGCCAATACACGGCTTCGGACTTGCCATAGCCGACTCGGAGACCAACGCGCTATACTATTCGATAACCCAAGAGGTGGTAGAGAGCGAGCTGATGAAGGAGCTGATGAAGCGCGCCTTCGACACGCGCGAGGTGGTTGTGTCGCAAAGCGGATACCTGAGGTGCTTCCCGCTCTTCGTGCCGCAAGACAACACGAAATGCGTGGGCATCTTCTCGATAATATACTCAACGAAGCATCCGGGCAAGGGCGACGAGTTCTTGGTGAGCCTGCTTGTAAACTTCATGTCAACCATTCTGGCGCAGTCTGTAATCCGAATAAGTCAGCGGTTCCGCGACCTTGAGATGCTCGAGGACGAGAAGCGTCGCGCGCAGCACGAGGAGAACATGCTCCACATTCAGAACATGGTTATGGACAACTGCCTTAGCGCGATAAAGCACGAGACGATGTACTATCCGAGCCGCATACGCATAATGGCTGAAAACGGCGCGCCGGCATCTGAGATTCAGGAGATAATACAGTACTACAAGGAGGTGTTCGGCATATTGTGCCAATGTGCTTCGCGACAGCTTGAGCAGGTGCTCTTTAAGCGTACCACGGTAAGCGTTGCCGACGTGTTTGCGGCTGCCCGAAAGTCGTTTGCGCGTATGCAGAAGAAGGCTGAGTGTAGTCTTGCCCTTAACATGGCCGAGCCGATAGAGGCTTCGATAATTACCGACAAGCATCTGATGGCATATCTTGTTGAGAACCTTCTGCAGGAGACCTTTGCCTTCGGGCGCGACGGGGAGGTGGAACTGTCGGCACAGAAGACTGGAACAGGCTTTGTGCGCTTCTGCTTTACCGACAAGCGCCGCCATTTCGACGAGAAATATCTTAACGAGATGTTTTATCCGTCGATGAATGGCGAGAAAATAAATTTAGAATATTTACTTTGCAAACAAATAATACGTGATCATGATGAGTACACGGGCATAAGAGGATGCCGTATCGATGCCGAGCCATGCGCTGGCGGCGGCTTCACGGTATCGTTTGTGCTGCCCGAGGCTCGTTGTTAAAATTCTATAGAGATATGAACGATTTTAAAGTAGTAATAGTTGAGGATGTAAAACTTGAGTTGAAGGGAACGGAAGAGATTTTCCGCAACGACATTCCCGAGGCGCAGGTGATGGGTGCTGCCATGACCGAGAAGGAGGTGTGGCCTCTGCTTCAGGAGCATAAGCCCGACCTTCTGCTGCTCGACTTGGGCTTGGGAGGCTCTACAACCGTAGGCGTGGAGATTTGTGCCAACGCGCGCGCCAAGTATCCGCTTATGCACATCTTGATTTTTACGGGCGAGGTGCTTAACGAGAAGCTGTGGGTAGACGTGCTTAACGCCGGTGCCGACGGCATAATTCTGAAGAGCGGCGAGCTGCTTACGCGCGACGATGTGCAGAGCGTTATGGACGGCAAGAAGATGGTCTTTAACCAGCCTATCCTCGAGAAGATTGTGGCACGATTCAAGCGTAGCGTCATTGCCGAGCAGCGCAAGCAGGAGAGTGTGATAAACTACGACATAGACGAGTACGACGAGCGTTTCCTGCGCCATCTGGCACTTGGCTACACAAAGGAGATGATAACCAATCTGAAGGGTATGCCGTTTGGTGTAAAGTCGCTCGAAAAGCGTCAGAACGACCTTGTGGCGCGCCTCTTCGGTCAGGGCGAGCGTACCGGCGTAAATGCCACCCGTCTGGTTGTGAAGGCGTTTGAACTTGGCATCTTGAACATAGACAATCTGGAGCCTGACGATGAGTGACAAGCGGTTGGCATATCAGCAATGGATTTCGGGCGAGCGCAGTTTCAAGAAATGGCTGCTCGTGTACATAAGGCGTTACATCTTGTTTCTGCCTGTGGTGCTGCTTGTCCTTTTGGCTTTGGTGTATGTCTACTCGTGGTTCAGCAGTTTTTACGACCCGTCGGTTCGTAGTCTGCTGAGTGCCGAGGGCGTGAGGTGGAGTCTGCGCAACGGCGTGAGGAACTTTACCGATGCGCCTATGGCAAAGGTGCTGCTTCTGCTCATCAGTCTTGGACTGTTGTGGCGGGCGCGGCTTATAAACATGCTCTACCGTCTTTTTCATCGCAAGTCGGTAACGCTAAAGCAGCGCCGTGCCTTGGGCTTGGCTTTCTCGGTATTGGCTGTATATGTGGTATTTCTGCTTGTTAGTCTGGCTGTTCCGCACTCTATAATGCTGAGCGTGAGGGGAGCGGTAGAGGGCAGTCCGTTTGTAGACGGGTTGTTTATGTTCGTTGTCCTTGGCATAGCGTTGCTGGGCACGACATACGGCATCTCGTCGGGTGCATACCGCAATCATGTTGACTGGATTGAGGGGGCTGGCTGTCTGCTCTCGCGAACGGTATCGTATTTCATAACGGCGTTCATATTTTCGGAGCTGATGGCGTGTGCTGTCTATACTCAATGTCAGCCGTTTATGCCGTTGTGCAATATCATTCTTCGATACGAGGATTGGGTTTATTATGCTATGCTGGTGCTGTTTGTGATTTAAAGCAATTGACAATTGAAAATCTTTTGAATTGACAATTGACAATTGACAGTTGAAAAACTGAATTCATAATTCAAAATTCATAATTGACAATTGACAGTTGACAATTGACAATGTTTTGAATTAACAATTCACAATTCATAATTCAGAATTCATAATTGGCGGTTGGCTTTCATTATTCATAAACTACCATTCGAAAAATAACTGTAACAACTGTAATTGTAACGGTTTTTGAGTTGAAAATTGAAAGTTGAAAATTGAATTTTTTTGAATTCGTAATTCATAATTCAAAATTCAGAATGGGAGAGGGGCGGGTGCCCCTTCTTGCGTTGATTAGGGCTTATATTGCAAGGCGTTCTGATGTAGGGCATCTCTGCGCTGTGAAGTTTTATTCTGAAGGGCGCGTTTGCTTTATGGTTATCTTGGGTCTAAAAACAATCCTTCTTTGGCAACGATATTTTGGAGTTCTTCTTTGGGAAGAGTGCATGCAACATAGAGATAGTAATCGTACCCAAATTGAATTTTGAATTTGTGCTCTTTGTCATCTAATTCTACATAGAGGTATTCTCTTAAAGCCAAGCGGACGATATCTGGAATTTCATTTGGATGTATTCTCTTTTTTACTTCCAGAAGAGGGATTGACTGTAATAGTGGAGAATCAATATCGTGGAATTCTGAGGCTTGAATACTCTCGATAATATCTGCCTTGTCTGCCTCCAAGTATCGTATTACGACAAACCGGCTTTGTACCGCCTTCATAATTGAAAGAATTACGTTTACATGCTGTTGTTCAACCCTTAAATATTCTTCAATTGTGAATTGTTTGCCGTTGAAATATTTTCCGACTTCACATCTGCTTGTCCATTCATCAGCAGTATATATTCTGTTTTTATAGTTCTTAGGGCTGTATTTTAGTATTTCGTGCCATGCCATGGTTATAATGTTTTATGTTTGTTTTTTAGAAGGGGTTTGCCTTGGGTGATGGTTATGCCTATTGAGTCGGCTTTTAGGGTGCCGTTGCTGTTGAAGGTGAGGGCTGCAATCATCGACTCTTTCGACTTGGGGTTCTTCTGGTCGAAGACAAAGTTGCCGATGCTGTAGAATACTGGCATCTTGCCTATTGTGTCTATTGGCTGAAGGATGTGCGGATGATGTCCCACGACGGCTGCCACGCCTGCCTCGGAGAGTCTGTGGGCAAGTGCCCGCTGGCGTATGCTTGGGTATGGCTGAAACTCTACTCCCCAATGAAGAACGACGACGATATGTGTGCCGTCGTGGCTGCGCATGTAGTTGCTGATGGCATGGAGCAACTCGTCTTCTGTGGGCTGGGCTATGCCGGGCTTGTCGTCAATCCTGCACCAGTTCTCGATAGTGAGGGTGGTGGCGTTGAAGATAGCCACGCTAATGCCGTCTTTCTTTATCTCTACGGGTGTCATCTGCTGCCCGAAGCTGCTGCCGTAGCCCAACGGCGTGATGCCTGCCTCGGCAAGGTGTTGTGCCGTGGCCTGAAGTCCGCGGCGGCCTTGGTCGTTGGTGTGGTTGTTTGCCATGGCTGCGTGTGTTATTCCTGCCTTCCGAAGGTCTTTAGCCCATCGTGCGTCGGCCCTGAAGATGTACTTTTTGTTTACGGGCGAGACGGTATCGGTTAGCGGACATTCGAGGTTTACCACAACGGCATCTGCCTTGCGGAATACTGGCGCAACATCGTCGAAGATGTAGTCTATGCCTCTATGCTCTGCCATGGGGCGCACTCCACGGTCGAGCAGGACGTCGCCGGTGAACAGAACGGTTAGCGATGAGTTGTCGGCTGAGGGGGGACTACATGATAGCAGGGCTATTAGAATTGACAATTGACAGTTGACAATTGACAATTTTTTTAAGTTGAAAATTGAAAATTGAAAGTTGAAAAACATAATTTTTTAAGTTGAAAGTTGAAAATTGAAAGTTGAAAAGGGGCGAATTCATAATTCAAAATTCATAATTTTTGAGCTGAAAGTTGAAAATCATAATTCTGAATTACTAGTGGTGCGATATTTCTAAATTAAAATCGTTACAGCCCTTTATTTATCGTAGTTTCAGAGCATTCTGTGATTTTTTGATTTGAAACTAACAGAGTGGCTTTGTACCCCAAGACAGAATTGCAACGAATGTTGGCATTTCTGGAATATTGGCTATTAGTCTGCTCTGTTTGACGATACATGAAATACAACGCATTTTATTGCACCAGTACTAAATTTCAATTTTCAACTTTCAATTTTCAACTTATTTGTTAGCAGCCGGAGCTGTAGAATGTTTCTTCGTTTTCCTTTACCTTCTGGTTGAGGATGAGGGGCTGCATCCATACTGGGCGTGCCGGAACATCGTCTCTCTCGAGGCGTTGCTGCCATTCTTCGTCGGTATAGCGCTTGCTGAGCGGATTGACGAATTCGTAGTAGCTGAAGGTTGCGCCTCGGGTAAGGAATATCTTGCCGTTGATAACCACGTTTACATATATGATGTCGGCGTTGCCTGTTGCCTCGGAAAGTATTCCGTTTTTGTTGCAGCCAAGCACGTTGCGCGTAAATACGTCGGCCACCAGAGCCACGGAGCGGTCTGCGCCCTTCACCTCGTCCCAGCTGCCAAGGTTAGAGTCGGGGTCGATAACGCTCAGGGTGAACCATTCGAGCGAGCTGCCCATACACTTTATGGTGTTGTATTCGGCTTCGCTTAGCGTCTTGCGTGCCAGCTCTTTCTTTGTTACCTCTATGCAGAAGTCCATATAGTCGGCAAGGGTTGAGGTGCGGCTTTTCAGTTCCTCGCTCATGAGTCCGTTCTTAGTGAGGAGCGTTGATGTAAGGTTCAGCATCTCCTTCATCTTCTGCCAGAAGTCGAGGTTAGGCTCAACGTATCCAACGCGTATAGGGTCGGGGAATTCGCCTCCGCCGCCACATTCGGCGCAGATAGGCTGCTCGGCATATAGTATGGCGTCGTGCTTCAGCTCTGCCCATGATGCGAGTCCTGCGTTAAGGTTCTTGCGCTCCCACGAGGTGGTCTTCATGTAGTCGGGATAGTCTTTGTTTGTCTTTTGCAGCTGCACGAGACATTCCATCCACTTGTTGTACATAGACTTGTCCCAGTCGGCAAACGTGGCCATCTTTGACTTCATCTTTGTCATCTCGTTGGTGTAGCCCTTCCATTTCTCGTCGTCTTGGTAGTACTCGTCGTTAATCTTGTCGGCGGCATCTATGCCGAATGCCGAGAACACGTGCAGACCGCGTGGGAAAGGCAGGTCGGAGTTAGCCTTTTCGTCGAACATGCGGCTAAGGATGTAGCTGTCGGGCGTGTATCGCTGAGGCATGAAGTTAACCTTGTTCTCGCAGCCATCCTCGGCAATCTTTGATGTTATGCGGTTGCGTGTCTTGAAGAGCGTAGACAGGCGTGCGTTGATGTCCTTCAGGGTTGCGGCATCTGTAACCTTGTCGGGCGATGCAATCTTCTTTGAGGCCAGATAGTCGGCAACATCAATTACTGCCACGTTGTCGGGTTCGCCCATCAGGAAGTCGAGAGTCTTGTAAACGCCCAGACCCTCCTTAGCCACGTTGCGGTCTATGTGGTTAAGCAGATATGCCATCATGGCAGCCTGTTTTACCGACTCCTTCTGCTCGCTGCAGAACGAGAAGGTCTGTAGCCACATCATGCTTCTGAAATAGTGTTTAGAGACTTCGTTGCGTGTGTAGTGGCCGCGAGGCTTGAAGAGGTCGTAAGGGAAATTGATGTTTTTCTGCATCATGGCAGACATGGCTGCCTTCTCGTTAAGAATGTTGGCAATCTCCTGCTCGGCCTTTGATGCGTATGCCTCGGGAATGTCGAGCCGTTCGTCGGTGAGCAGTCTGTTGGCTACCGCGAAGTATGCCGCGTTGAACTCGGCAAGGTCTTTAACCTCGGCATCGCCTGTGCTGTTGGCTACATCAACAGCCTTGCGGTACATGGCTTCGTTGAGAGCCTTTATGCGGGGGATGAACGAGTTTTTCTCGAGCGACTTGAGTACATACGAGAAGTACATGTGGTAGGCCTGAAGGAACACGTCGGTAGTGATGTAGTTTGGCATTCCGCAGTATTCGTTCTGCTCGTAGATGTTGAAGAGCTGTTCGTTCTTTGTTGACAGGATGCAGAAGTTATGGTGTGCCAGATGGCTGAGGAATGGCTTGTTTACATCTTCCATCTGGAACATATTGACCGTCATGGCTGGGTTAGCCAGCTTCAGTCCGTCAACGTCGGTCATCTGATGTTTCTTGAGTTCGGCTATGCGTGCGTCTATGCGTCTGATGAACGCCTTCTCCTCTTCGGAAATGCCAGCCTTGTCGAAGTTGACAAGTGCCTCGTAGTTGTTGTGCTCCAGAAAGTCGTAGCAGCGATCGTGGTACCAGCTGGTTTTATTGCAGAAGAACTGGTTGATGTCGTCTTCCTTAAACCACACGCCTCTGAGGGCATACGGGTAGTGGCGCAGTATTCTGAGCTCCATCATCGTCATGTCGCTGATGTCCATCTTCAGGTCAATCCTCTCGGGCAGAAGACTGTCGGTAACGAGGAACGAATGAGGGTTGTAATCTACGTTTATAGTGCCGATGGTGTCGTCGGCGATGTCTTGCTTCTTGCTTGTGCTTGAGCAAGATGCGATAAGCAAGGCTGTTGTAGCTAAAAGAAGTATTTTCTTCATAATTATGATTAGTTGATTAGTTTCTTTGTTTTGTTATGTATCGTACGAACTTCAGTCCGAAGCCGTGCTGGCGGTATAGTACCTCGATGGTGTCGCCGTTCGCTTTGCGTTCCCAAGTGTGTATGGTGTTGGGGGTGGTGTCGGTCTCAACCTTGAAGTCGATGAGTGGGCATCCAACCCTTGAGCCGAGCCATAGCGGGCGTATGTGCGTGCCTTTGTACAGATGGAAGATGAACAGGCGTTTGTCTTTATCGCGGCGGTATTTTGTTGTCTTTATCGGACCAACGAGTATCTCGGGGATGCTGTCGCCGGTTACGTCGCCGCAGGTGAAGCGGTAGACGGGATAGTTTAACGTCCACGAGCTTACGATGCTGTCGCCCCTTACATGCTCAATGCGGCTGGTCGAGTCGGATGTGGCAACGAGTCTTATTGTGCCTTCGGCTGTGGGGCAGCGGTACAGGCAGGTGGCTGAGTCTTGCTGTACAAGCGTGTAGGCTGGCTGGCTATTGTGCTGGCACCCGCAAAGGAGAAGGAGGAGAATTGACAGTTGACAATTGACAATGTTTTGAGTTGAAAATTCATAATTCATAATTCAAAATTCAGAATTGTCAATTGTGCATTGTCAATTGAATATGCATTGTTAATTGAAGGTGCATTGTTAATTGTCGATTGGCTTTGGGTGAAAGTTGTTGAAGGGGCTGAGTTCATAATTGATTGATATTTGTTTTTTCATTATTGGATGCAAAGGAAGTATTTTTTTTGTTGCTGCAAAAGTTTTTTTGAGAAAATATTGTTTTGGAAGGTGGTTTCTTGCTTTCTTTTTGTGGGGCGCTTGGGGAGCTCTTTTGGAGTGCTTGCTGTTGATGCGCTCTTTTCTGCTGGTTGATACGTTCTTGGTTTCTGAGTGGGGAGGAGGCTTCTGTGGCTTTCTTGTAATGTTCTTGGCTATGTTGTGTTGCGGCTGATGTGTGGGGCGCTCTTTCTGCTGGGTATGGGGGTCATCGGCTTTGAAGTTGGTGAGAGGCTTCTTTTGATGTATAAAAATATAGGAGCGTACACGGGGGTGCGCTCCTATTGATTTGTTATTTTGCTGCAAAACGGATGGTCTCTAACGTGCAGATTGATTTATCTTTGGTTGCCGAAGAGAACAACAGGTAGATGGCGTGCTTGCCGGGCTGATTGTCTAAGTCGCTGAGTTTGACGGGAACCTCGGCTGAGGTCTGCGGCATATCGGGGGTTATCTTTAATGTGCCGATACACTTGCCGCCTTGCTGCGTCCACGGACGGTCGAGATATACATCAATCTGGCCTTCGATGCCTTCGGGTTTCATTCCGAGGAGGAGGTAGACGTCTTGCTTGCCTTTGAAGCAGTCGAAGTTGAAGTACTTGTAGCCTACAATAGAGCCGTCGGTATTGAAGACGACGGGGTTGATGTTGTTCTTGAGGGCGTAAGGCTCTTTGAGGTTGCTCTCGGGTGTGGTGCCGTATGCCGTGGCAACGTACGAGCCGTAGAAGGTGTTGTTAGGCCAGTTGTGTTCGGCTGTCTTTGGTCCTGTGTACCAACAGCAGATGCCGGCAGGGTGTGTGTCGGTTGGGTTCAAGCCGTTAACAGAAAAGCCTTCGGATGTGTATTCGCCTTCGGAGATTGTTACCTTGCCGCCCTTGCCTTCTTCTACGTTTACTGTGATAGGGGCAACCATTGCCTGACGCGAAAACTCGTTCAGTCCGTTCTGACGGTGGTAGAACACCCACCACTTGCCGTTAATCTCGCAGATGGAGCCGTGCGTGTTGCCGCTTACGTTGGCTGATGCAAACACATTGCCGTAGGGGTCTTTCTCGCGTGCGCGTCCGTCGATGATGGTGCCGCCGTATGTCCACGGGCCGAGGGGC
>JBGUGY010000377.1:0-4319 GCA_045111775.1 Bacteroidaceae bacterium
GGCTTATCTGATGGAATTCTCTGGTTCTGCAAACAACTAAAGTCTATGGGACTCGAGATAGAAAGAAAATTTTTGGTTTATGGAGAAAGCTACAAACAACAGGCTTTCTCCAAAAGCCATATTGTGCAGGGATATATCTGTAGCGCGAAAGGTCGCACGGTAAGGGTGCGCATACGCGATGAAAAGGCGTATCTTACAATCAAAGGCCCGTCGGAAGACGGCATCGGCCGCTACGAGTTCGAGAAGGAAATCACTCTTGACGAGGGCAAGGAACTTATGCGTCTGTGCGAGCCGGGAATGATTGACAAGATTCGCTATCTCGTAAAATCGCCCGATGGAATCCATACTTTTGAGGTCGATGAGTTCTTTGGCGAGAACGAAGGACTGGTAATGGCTGAAGTTGAACTGTCGGCGGCCGATGAGAAATACGAAAAGCCCGATTTCATCGCTATCGAAGTTACGGGCGACAGACGCTTCTACAACTCTCAACTGATGAAGAATCCGTTCTGTAACTGGAAGTCCGAAATGCTGAAGAAAAGTCCGGTTTAATCGGCTTTGACTCATCGGAAAACGTGATTTAAACTATGAAAAAACTTAAAACTTGTGAAGAATAAATTCTTTCTACTTACAAAGGCCGATCGCCGCGTGCTTGTATTCCTTTCGGCGGCGTTGTGCGTGGCGACAATTGTTCTGGTATTTTGCACTTTTCATCGCGATGAGAAGGACGAAAAGTCATCTCTTACAACCGAAGAGATAAAGTCGTTCATCGCATCGCTCAACGAGCGTCCGCACGAATCGCGAAAGTGGAATGAACGCCCGGCTTACGAGCGCAAGGAATATGCCCGCAACGAGCCTGTTGCGCTTAATCTGCATATATTCGACCCGAATACTGCCGATTCCATCGAACTTCTTCAACTTGGATTTTCAAAGTATGTGGCTCATAATATTCTTGCTTATCGTCGGAAGGGTGGCGTGTTCAGAAATCCCGAAAAACTGTCTACGGTCTATGGCATGACGCCCGAGGTGTTCAATCGTGCCAAGCCGTACATATCGATTACCCTGCAGCCATCTGCCGATAGAATCGAGCGAAAAGACTCGGCGAGCAAACCACTCTACGTTGCACAGCCCAAACTTGCCAAAGGTACAATCGTAGACCTCAATACAGCCGACACAACTTTGCTGAAGAAAGTTCCGGGCATCGGAAGCGGATATGCAAAGGCAATCGTGCGCTACCGCGAGCAGCTTGGCGGATACGTTTCGGTGTCGCAGTTAAGCGAAATTAAATCGATTCCATCGGATGTTGCAACGTGGTTCGAAGTGAAGCCGAACCATTCGGTAAGGAAGATTGATGTGAATTCTGGCGGGGTGGAGCAATTAACGCGTCATCCGTACATCAATTTCTATCAGGCAAAGGCTATTGTTGAGTATCGCCGAAAGCGCGGAAACATAAAATCTGTTCGCCAGCTTGGTTTCATGGAGCAGTTTTCCGAAGCCGACATAAAGCGACTTGAACCGTACCTCAAATTCTGATGAAAACCGTCGGAAATGTAAAAAACTTTTCATATCTTTGCTATTATGAATACAAAATACTATAATCCAGTTCTCGCAGTCTGTCTCACCCGGTGCATACAGGCAAGAGACTGGGCGCAGTTGTATTCAATGCTAAAGAAACTCTCTAATACAGATTTCCGAAATGCCGAGAGCCTTATTGCCGAAGTCATTCTGCCCGAGGAGGACAACGACGGATTCTGGCTTGTTTACAATCAGCTTGTAAGATACCGCTGCAAGGCTTTCATGGTATGCATAGTCCGAAGCACGGCTCGGCTCATTTCTGCCGGAAAATTCTCGCTTGCCAGCAAGAATGCAAAGCCCGTCTTTGAGTTTCTTAACGGCGAGCCGCTCGATGTCAGAATGAAGTTCGTGAAGATGATTCTGCCGCTTATAACCGATGAAACCGAGGCTGATAGACTTTTTTCGGAGGTCGATGTTGAGAGCGAGGAGGCTTTGCTTAACCAATGTCTGCTTTGTGGCACGGAAATTGCATATTACACAATGTTCAAGCATCTTAAACAGAACGATGCCGAGCGCGATGTGGTGGTGTCGTGCATCAAGAAGCTCATAAAGACCAAGACCGACAAGGCGTTCAACATGGCAAGCGTTCTGCAAAGTTACTTCGACGTAGAGAAGCAGCACGGCGTTTATGCCCTCAAACTCGAGCCTTACGAGATGAATTATCTCGACTCGTCGTACAAGACATTCTTGAAAGTTTTAAACAGAATCTAAACATTTATAATTATGGGTGATATATTTACTTCGGCAGCAATAGCGTGGGGCGTGGTTGCCCTGTTGTTCCTCATTACCGAACTGATGACAGGAACGCTCTATGTGCTTTGCGTGTTTGTTGGCGCGCTTGCTGCATCGTTTGTGCCTCTGTTTGGCGGCGGATTTATCGCGCAGGTAGCAGTATTTGCAATCTTTTCGCTATTGTCGTTGTTCTTTATTCGTCCTGTTCTGCTCAAGACTCTCAAGACTAAGCAGGCTCCAAAGAGCAATGCCGATGCCATAATTGGCAGAATTGGCAGAGTGAGCCAGACAATCAAGGCAGGCGAGTATGGCAGAGTTGCCATCGATGGCGACGACTGGAAGGCTGAGTCGGTGGAATCGGAAGATATTCCGGTTGGCAGCAAGGTTGAAGTGTTAGATAGGAAGAGTTTAATATTAACTGTAAAAACAATTTAAATTATGGATCCATTACTTATTTTCTTAGGGGTTCTTGTCGTTCTGGTAATAATCGTTGTCCAGAAGTCGATAAAGATTATCCCACAGAGCGAGACAAAGATTGTTGAGCGTCTTGGACGCTATCACGCAACGCTTAATCCGGGTATAAACATCATTATACCGTTTATCGACAAACCAAAGGAACTTGTTGTTCTGAAGCACAATTCATATCGATATACCGATGTGATCGACTTGCGCGAGCAGGTTTACGATTTCGACAAGCAGAATGTTATCACAAAGGATAACGTTCAGACGCAAATCAACGCGTTGCTGTATTTCCAGATTGTAGACCCTTTCAAGGCTGTTTACGAGATTGACAATCTGCCAAACGCTATCGAGAAACTTACGCAGACAACGCTCCGTAACATCATCGGTGAGTTGGAACTCGATGAAACCTTGACTTCTCGCGATACCATCAACACAAAGCTTCGTGCCGTTCTCGACGATGCAACCGACAAGTGGGGTATAAAGGTAAACCGCGTAGAGCTTCAGGATATCACTCCTCCAGCAAGTGTTCTTAACGCAATGGAGAAGCAGATGCAGGCAGAGCGTAACAAGCGTGCCGAAATCCTTAACAGCGAGGGTGAGAAGCAGAGTGCAATCCTCCGTTCAGAAGGTGAAAAGGCTTCTATGATTAACAATGCCGAGGCCGACAAGCAGGCTGCAATCCTCCGTGCCGAGGCAAACAAGCAGAAGGCTGTCCTCGAGGCTGAGGGTGAGGCTCAGGCTACAATCCGCAAGGCTGAGGCTGAAGCTGAGGCTATCAACAAGATTAAGCAAGCTATCGGCGACTCAAATAACCCGATAAACTATCTTGTAGCCCTTAAGTATATGGAGACTCTTAACCAGATTGCTGGTAAGGAAGGCAACAAGACAGTCTACCTGCCATACGAGGCTACCGGAATGATGGGCTCAATCGGTGGAATCAAGGATTTGTTCAAGGACAAATAATGGTTTAGTCACAACATACAACAGACCGCATCATTTTATGTGTATGCGGTCTGTAATGTTTTGGGGAGGATTTGCGCGAAGAAAGTTTTATTCAAACTCGCATTTCTCATTTGTCTAATGGCAAAAAGAGAAGAAAAATATTGACAAAATGAAAATATTAGTAAATATAATTGCCATCATTACTTTTATTGCGCAGTTATTGCCTTTTGCATTTGGTGCTTTAAATCAAAAGAGACCGAGAAGCATTATGGAAACGTTATATAGTGATTTTACAATCTTTGCTTATTTTTGTTCACTTGTAACAATTGTGATTTTTGTTATCCAATACAACTTTGATATTAAGTCATTAAAAAAGAAAACGATCAATTACATCTTTCTTGTTGTCCTTTTGGGAGGCATATATATACATGTGTCACAGTTGCTAGTCTTGGATGATTTTATATTGATATCATGTACATTATTGTTATTTGATTTTTATATCATGCGTAAAATATGGAGTTGCCTGTTTCCAAAATAAAAAACTTACAGTCTTGAATTAAAGACGAGGATATTCCTCGTTTGAATTTGGGGATATCCTCGTCTTTATTTTT
>JBGUGY010000378.1:0-2639 GCA_045111775.1 Bacteroidaceae bacterium
TGTCGCGCACATCTACAATAACTCCGTTACAGATAGCCAAATCGCTGAGTACCTGCGACAGATTGCCGTCGCCAATACCATCAGAAAAGCTCTCAATAAAGATATAGCCGATATTGTCGTCGAGAATCTTGTATTTAATGCCCGAGGCAATCATATAGTCGTTTCCAAGATACTTCTTTTGCACGTCAGAACTGAAATTTGCAGGATAATTCTCATACCAACTCCAGTTTCTGCCCACATCGTGCGCCGCATAAAGGTTCACATGTCCGTCCTGAAGTTCAGACAGCATATCGCAAAGCACCTCGAATAGCTGCGCGTTTGTCATATTGTTGTTAATTCTCACGGCATATTTGTCGTGAACCTCGTTCCAGTCAAGCCCAATCACCTCTTTTTTATAGTCGAAGAAGCAATAACGTTCATCCAGAACCTTCCACAATGCCTCAAAATTGCCTTTTGCCGAGTTGTCGAACTGTTCTTCCTCTACACAAGAGAAAAACAGGGCACAGACAAAAAATATGAGAATACTTTTCAACTTCATATCCTAATTTTTGTACTTTCCGCGCAGGCGGAAAAGGTGTTTAACGTAACCAATCATAAAAATATTCGAATATGAATGGAATTTCAGGTTGTTCACTTTCAGTTGGTCAGTCTCGAAGAGATAAGAAATTCTTATCAGACTATTGCTCAAAGGAAAATCAACAGAAAACTGGTTTCTGAGCGATGGACGAGACATAAAGGTCGTTGGATTCACTACACCGCCATAATATCCGAGTCCAAAAATTTCGTAATAAGACTGCTGATATTCGGGCGAAAAAGCCAGTCCCACCAGCGGAACAGAAATCTGGTTTGACACACTGAGCGGATAATTCAGAATCTCCAGTTTGTATTTTACCATAGCCGAAGCCTTCAGGTCGAGATAAACCTTGGCATTTGCCGGGTTGTTCGAGTTTCGGTCGTTATACACACCG
The DNA here is from genome assembly GCA_045111775.1 of Bacteroidaceae bacterium. Classification (GTDB taxonomy): domain Bacteria; phylum Bacteroidota; class Bacteroidia; order Bacteroidales; family Bacteroidaceae; genus Ga6A1. Next base: position 969 of record JBGUGY010000378.1, read on the forward strand.
CCAAATCCAAATTCCGCCTGCGGACCATACATGACTGAAAGATTCTTCAATCCAAATACATCCCGGCTGTCTGCATTATAGAAATATCCGAGGGCAGCGTATGCCATTCCTGCCCATTCCTCGGCAGTCTTTGCATTATTCTTCAGATTAGAGGCAAACAACGAATATTGATATTGCACGCCAACCTTCCCACCCATCAATTTAGTAAGCCTGAATCGATCGTACTGAAGGCGCAATTCCGTCCCCTTATAGTCAAGTGGAGAAAGATAGGTGTCGAGCACGTTCGATGAGCCTACGCCTGCCGAGAATGTACTCTCGACAATCTTGTTAGGCTTGAGTGCAACGCTGTCCTGCGCAATGCCGGCAAATGGCACCAGCCAGAACAGCATTAAAAGGAGACAAACATTCACATGCTCGCCCCCCCTGAAGTTCTTTCGATTGTTTATAATGTTATTTTTACTTTGCAACATTAAAGTTATAGAATGAGAACTCTGTAAAATCTACTCCATGGAAGACCTCACAGGTCGTCTTCTTCTTGTTTTTGAATACTCGCACTTCGCAGTTGTCGTCAGTTCCTTCGTCAGGACTGCTCTTAACCTTGAAGTTGTGTACAGCGTAACTTCTTTCGTATTTCAAACCCGAATCTCCGTCGGTTATAGAATATTCATATCTTGCAGCCTCTTCGCCATACAGACGGAAAGTAATCTTGCAAAATATGTTGTTTGCATAAATTATATTGATGCTCTTTGAGCCAAAGCGATACGCAATTCCGCCGTCTCTGTCAGCATCAAAATAATCGCCAATCTGGTCCGTGATATCGTCCTTTGTCTGCAATCCAATACCATCGACCAACGCCTTTGCCCTTGTGAACTCCACAAACATGTTTTCTGCCTCCGAATACTTGGCTCTCTGTTCTGGGGTAAGGGTGGCAAGATAATCGGCGTTTTTCTTGGCTAATTCGGCCTCGCGCTTAGCCTTTGCAGTCATGGCAATCTCACGTTTAGCTTCAACCCAAGCATTGTATTCATCAATCTTAGTCTGGAATTTATCGCGTAAACCCATAGCCTTAGACACCTCTGCTATTGCGGCTTCATCATTTATATCCTGATTGTTCAGAATAAGTTTGTTCAAATCCTCAGTACACATGTACATCAATGGCAAAAGTTCTTTCTCTGTAGAAGACATGTTATTCTGTAGATTCCTTTCAAGGTATTTTTCAGCAAGTTCTGCATTTACAATGTAATACACGTCTTCCTTGTCCTTGTCAATTTTGACCTCTTTGATAAGCGGTTCAAATTTCTTGCGAGCCATAGCGATCTCGCCGTCTCCTATTGAAGCAGCCCACATCACCGTTGGAGCCACCAATAGCATAGCTAACATATAAACAATCTTCCGCATAATAACACTTATTTTAAATATTTTGCTTTTCGCAAATATAAAAATTAAATGTAATAATTCATAAAAAATGTTAATTTTTTTTCGTTCCGCCCAAAATTTTAACATTTCAACCTGATAAACTTCAGAAGATTATTGCCGAACAACACATTTTTGAAGTTTTGCTTCGTTATAGGCAGTATATAAACGAAAAAAGTCCCCCGCTAGGCGTTGACCTGCGGAGGACTCTCTATTCTTAAAAACGGCGGCTACCTACTCTCCCACATCGTATCGCAG
>JBGUGY010000379.1:0-3070 GCA_045111775.1 Bacteroidaceae bacterium
AAGACAACGCCCGATGTGTCGAGCGCAGTATGCAAACCATTCTGCTGGCAGAGTTCGAAGAATTCCTCCACGAAATCGGCCTGCATCAGCGGCTCGCCGCCTGTTGCCGTAACACCGCCCGTGCGAATGAAATTCTTGTACTTCATCACTTCGTCGAGAAGTTGCTGGGGCGTCATCTTGTACTTAACCGGCGCGTTGATGTCCCATGTGTCGGGATTGTGACAAAAGAGGCATCGCATCGGGCATCCCTGCAAAAAAACAAGGAAGCGGATGCCAGGTCCGTCGACCGTGCCAAAACTCTCAAGACTATGTATTCTGCCAATCATTTTGTTCTATTTTTCTGAAATTGCAAAAATAAGACTTCGATTTCACTTCTGCGAATGCAAATATACAAACAAAATCGCGCACATTCGGCAAGCGTACTGCCAAATGTGCGCGCATTATGTTCTTACTTAATAATTACAAGCTCTTATTGATTGTACGGCTGAGTACATCAAGCTGCTGCTCGCGTGTAAGCTTGACGAAGTTTACGGCATAACCCGAAACGCGGATTGTAAGCTGCGGATACTTCTCAGGATGCTCCATTGCATCAACAAGAAGTTCGCGGTCGAACACATTCACGTTGAGGTGATGACCGCCGTCTGGAGTGAAGTAGCCGTCGAGCAGGTTCACCAGATTGCCAACCTTTGTTGCATCGTCCTTGCCAAGAGTTGATGGCGAGATGGCGAATGTGTAAGAGATTCCGTCGTGTGCATGCTGGAACGGCAGTTTTGCAACAGATGCAAGAGCCGCAACCGCACCCTTGGTGTCACGTCCGTTCATTGGGTTTGCACCCGGAGCGAAAGGAACGCCCGACGGACGACCGTCAGGAGTTGCGCCTGTGCGCTTTCCGTAAACCACGTTAGACGTGATTGTAAGGATACTCTGCGTTGGAGTTGCGTGGCGGTATGTCTCGTGCTGACGCATATATTCCATGAACTTCTCTGTTACCATCAGAGCAAGTTTGTCGGTATTCTCGTCGTTGTTTCCGTAAGGAACATATTCGCCCTCGCGCTCAAAGTCTACGGCAATGCCGCGCTCGTCGCGAATAATCTTAACCTTTCCGAACTTAACGGCTGCAAGCGAGTCTGTTACGATTGAAAGACCTGCGATACCTGTTGCTCGGGTACGCTCTACATCGCCGTCGATAAGCGACATCTGATAAGCCTCGTAGTCGTACTTGTCGTGCATGTAGTGGATAATCTTCAGGGCATTGACGTAGGTCTTTGCAAGCCAGCGCATCATGTTCTCGAACTTTGACATAAGTTCTTCGTACTCAAGATATTCGCCTCTGATTGGCTCGAAGTCAGGACCTACCTGCTCGCCCGAAATCTCATCTCTACCACCGTTGATAGCATAGAGCAAGCATTTTGCAAGGTTTGCGCGTGCACCGAAGAACTGCATCTGCTTACCAATCTTCATCGGAGAAACGCAGCAGGCAATTCCGTAGTCGTCGCCGTAGTCAGGACGCATAAGGTCGTCGTTCTCGTACTGGATTGCCGAAGTCTTGATAGACATCTTTGCGCAGTAGTTCTTCCAGTTCTCTGGAGCTGCGTTGAACCACAGAACGGTAAGGTTTGGCTCTGGAGCAGGACCGAGGTTCTCGAGAGTGTGCAAGAAACGGTAGCTTGTCTTTGTTACAAGCGGACGACCGTCTACGCCAGCACCACCGAGCGACTCGGTTACCCAAACAGGGTCGCCAGAGAAAAGGTCGTTATATTCAGGTGTGCGGAGGAAACGCACGATTCTGAGTTTGATGATGAGCTGGTCAACAAGCTCCTGAGCCTCAGCCTCGGTGAGTCTGCCTTCCTTGATGTCGCGCTCAATGAAGATGTCGAGGAACGTAGAAACACGACCGAGCGACATTGCTGCGCCGTCCTGATCCTTAACCGCGCCAAGGTATCCGAAGTAGACGAACTGAACAGCCTCGCGAGCATTCTGCGCAGGGCGAGTTACGTCGAAGCCGTAGTTGGCACACATCTTCACGAAATCCTTCAGGGCAGCAATCTGCTCTGATGTCTCCTCACGCTTCTGGATGCACTCCTCTGTCATCTCCTGAATGTCGAGACGCTCAAGGTAACGCTTGCGCTCATCTATCAGATTATCAACTCCGTAGAGAGCAATACGACGATAGTCGCCGATGATTCGGCCACGACCATAGGCATCAGGAAGACCAGTAATAATGTGTGAGTGACGAGCGGCGCGGATGTCGCGTGTGTAGGCAGAGAAAACGCCTTCGTTGTGAGTTTTGCGGTACTTTGTGTAGATTGTCTTAGTTTCAGGGTCGAGTTTGTAGCCGTAAGAGTCGAGTGCCTGCTCTACCATTCGGATACCGCCCTTTGGGAAGATTCCGCGCTTGAGCGGAGCGTCGGTCTGAAGACCTACGATAACCTCGTTCTCCTTGTCGATGTAGCCGGCACCATAGGTTGTAAGGCTCTGCGGATATTTCTGCTCGGCATCGTAGACGCCTTTCTCGCGCTCAACCTTAAACATCTCCGACAACTTGTTCCACACGGCAGTAGTCTTTGCCGTAGGACCAACCAGAAACGACTCATCGCCATAATACGGTGTGTAGTTGTGCTGAATGAAATCCCGCACATTAATTTCTCGTTTCCAGATGTAACCATCGAAACTTTCGATACAATTAGATAACTTCATATAAATAAACTTTTGGCATTTAACTTTGGAACTTTTCTCCTTTCAGAAAAGCACCGCAAAACTAATCAAAAATATGTTATAAAACAACTTTTCGGGGTGGTTATTTTTAACAATCCCGAAAGTTGGGGATGATTTTCAGCATAAAAATTTTGCGTGTGCCAGCACAAGAAAAATACGTCTGTACGGGATAAGCCAATAGTCAGTTGGGAAACTTCTTCAGTCCTTCGGGATGCATTCGGGATTCGTTCGGGATTTCTGCAACATATACCTAACATATATCTAACATATACGTGAGTTCGGAATAAGAAACTCCATCCTTCTATATTTGGAAAATGATTATTCGGAATGACGCTGAAAGCGTCACCTCTCAGTA
>JBGUGY010000380.1:0-8533 GCA_045111775.1 Bacteroidaceae bacterium
TCGCTGCGCAGACGCTTCAGCTCGCTGGCATCGCGCAGCAGACGGCCGTTAAGATAGATGAGCGGCTCGCCCTTTCCTATAACTTCGAGCTTGTCCTCGCTGCCGGTCATTCCCGGCACTTTCAGCAGCAGTTCGTCTGCCGTTCCCGACTTGGCAAGCGGCGTTCCGTCAATGCGCGTAATCATGGCATTGCCTTTCAGCCGAGTGTTGGGAAGGTCGCCTCGTACGACGACCTCCTTCAACTCTAACATCTTGCTTACCCATTCAATTGTGTCTTGCTGTGTTTGTGTTTCTGCCATGACTGCTGTGTCTGTCAAAGCCAAGGCAGCTATATATAGAAGTTTTCTCATTTTCTCGGGTTTGATACTAAAATTCGAGCCTCAGTATTCTCATAGGGCGGTCTTTGCCGCCGTGCTGATTTTCGTCGATGCTTATTTCGCCTGTCGGAATGAATCCGCATTTCTCCATCACGCGCCCCGATGCCGGATTGTCGGCAAAGTGGCAGCAGATGAGCGATGGTATTTGTGTCGTTTCTCTTATGTGTCTTATCATCTCTGTCAGAGCCTCGGTGCAGATGCCCTTGTTCCAGTAGGGCTTTGCAACCCAGTAGCCTGCCATCGCCTCGCCGGGTCGTGCCGGAATGTTCAGCTCGAACGATTCCATGTAGCCCACCGAGCCTATCGGTTCGCCAGTCTCCTTCAGGACTATTGCCCACACGGTTGGACTGCTGAATACCGTTCGGATAATCTCGCGGCTCTCGTCAACGCTTTTGTGCGGTTGCCATCCGGCTCGGTTTCCGATGTCGGGCTCGGATGCGTATCTGAACAGCGCGTCGGCATCGGTGTCGAGCCACGGTCGCAGCGTCAGTCTTTCTGTTTCCATCATTATCATCATGTAAAGGGTTAAAAAAGCAGAACCACATGGGGGAGAGTGAAGTTGGCTCGCCGCCCTGCGATTCTGCTTGCAAAGTTATGCCAAAAAGTCCTTTACCTGTATGCTTTTGGGATATTCTGCACGCTTTTGTGACGAATGGCAGAAATGCCCTAAAACTCTACTCTGTAGGCTATGTTAGGGAAGGTGAGCGAGGTGAATTTCTCCTCAACCTCGTGCGTCTTTATGTTGAATGTCTTGCCTTGGAACGAGCGCACCTTCAGATATTCGAGAATGAGGTGCGTAGCCTTTCGCTTTCCGTTGATGGTGTATTTAACAGAGAAGGCAAAGCCTGTGTTCAGTCCCATCTGCTTGCTGAACGGTTTGTCGCCGTCCTCGGGAATGGAATGGTCGGGACGCTTCATCACTTCTTCGAACGTCAGTCCCTCGGGCATCGGAGTGTAGCGGTCGCCGCCCATCAGCGTAAATCGTCCGTTAAATCCGAAGACGTTCTTCTTGCTCTTGCCAACCATCCACTCTTTTCCGCCCAGAATGTTGGTTACGAAAGTGCGGTCGTGGCGCGTGTTGTGCCATTCGCCCTGTGCGTCGCGGTATTCAGACTTGAATACGGTTGCCGTAAACATTCCGTAGAGTCCGTCCTTCAGATATCGCTCAAGGGTGAGGTCGATTCCGTAGTTGCGTCCAACACCCTCGTTTACAAGAGCCCTGTCTTGATAGAAAAGGTTGTGGTTGAGGATTGAGAAAGTTGAGCCAATCTCTACCGGAACGTCGAACAGATATTGCCAGTAAGGTTCAATCTTAATTATCGCATTCTCGCCAAGACGCTGGCTGAACGATGCCGAGATGTGGTGCGAACGCGTGAGTCCCAGATTCTTGTTTGGGCTGGCAGCATTTCCGTTGCCGTCGGATATCTGTACGAAATAAGTGTCGGTCGTCTCCTTTCGGCTGTTAAGTGCGTAGGCTATTGCCACGCTGCTCGATGCCGATGTCTTGTACTCAATGCTTGCGCGAGGCTCTAACAGCCACTGGTCGTTAAGGTTGAACCACATTACGTTTGCGCCTGCCACCGCCGACAGTCTTCGGCTAAGTGCAATCTTGTGGCTTGTGTAGGCGGGCGTAAGTCCTGTGTTGCCTTCCGACTGGTAGATGCGCAGCAGCGGGCCGCCAACCTCGGCAACATGGTCGAACCATGTGTTGAAGTCGAGATGCTGATGGTCGAATCCGTTCTGCATGGTGTATCTTGACGAAAATTTGTGCTGATACTGTATGCCAATCATCACGTTCCACGACAGGTTTCTGCCCTTCATGTTCGGAGTCTTTGCCATATTGTCATCGTAGTCGTGGCATTTCAGATTCCGATAGTTGCCGGTGTATGCAACGCTCGAGTGAAGCGTTCCGCCGTTGCGGAAACGGTAGTTGTGCGTAAGTCCGCCAGCCCAGCTCTTCTGGTTCGACCACGAGTCGTTCATGTCCCACAGCGTTTCCCACTCGTCCTTATCTGGTACTTCGTTTATATATCTGTCAATCAGACCAGTAAACCACAGCGCGAATGTTCCTGCCTTGCACGTTGGCATATTCAGTTTTCCGCTCAAATCCTGATAGTCGAGCGTCTCCTTCTCCATGTTAATGGCGTGGAGTTTCTTTGCTATCTCCAGAAAACTGTATCGGTAGTTAACCAGATACGATGCGCGCGGACAGCCGTTCTTCGACTTTCCTATCGGACCTTCCGAGGCAAAGTCTACGCCCAGCGTTCCTATCTGTATGGCGTGCTCGTGCTTGTTGTTGTTGCCGGCTCGCATCTTCATGTCGAATGCGCCCGACAGGGCGTTTCCAAACTCGGCAGGCATCGCTCCCGTAAGGAAGTCGCTGTTGGCAAGAACCGTTCCGTTAAGCGAGGTGAATATGCCTCCGCCTGCTTCGGTTATTTCGGCAAAGTGGTTGGGGTTGTTCACCTCAACGCCCTCTATTCGCCATTGTAGCATCTGCGGAGAGTTTCCGTGTATGCTTATGCCGTTTGTTGCTCCGCCCGATGCCACGCCGGCAAACATCGAAGCCGTGCGCGCCGGGTCGGCCATTCCGCCGGCATATCTGTTTGCCTCCTCAACGCTGAACATTCGTGCTCCAACCTGAGCCATGTCGTTGAGCGGCATCTGTTTGTTGGAGCGCGGCTTTACAACCACCTCGCCCAGTTCGGCAATGCTCTCGTGCATCTTCAGGCTCAGAACCATCTCTTTTCCTGATGAGAGGAGTTGCTCTTTCAGAACCAGGGGCTCGTAGCCAACGTAACTCACCCTGATGGAGTGGCGGCCTACGGGCACTCGGGTTATAACAAAGTTTCCTTCGGTGTCTGATGTGGTGGCGCAGTTGTCGGCATCTTCTACAACGATGCTCACGCCAATCATCGGTTCGCCCGATGCAATGTCGCTTACTTGTCCGCGAATGGTTTGTGTTGTCTGTCCCATTGCCAGCATTGGCACAAGGAGCAGCATTGATAAAACAATGATTGTGTTTAAGATTTTCATTATAGTTTGGTTTTTCCGTTTTTTCAAAATTAAGGGCACTATAGTCTCCCGACTGAGTGCCTTTATTCCTTATCTCTGTTGGTTTGATAAAAAAGAGAGATTACAGTAGATTGGAATTAGTATTGAGTTTTAACAATTAAATACTGAATTCATCGTCCTTCGGCATTTCGATGTCTGGAGCATCGTAGGGCGACTTGAAGTGGAGTTCTCTGAACTGAATTGTAACCTGTTTGCCGTCAATCTTCGTCTTGCAGGTTATCAGATGAGGCTGTCCCTTCTCGTCGATGGTGGCAGATACGTCTGTGCCGAAGTCGTTCTTCTTGTTGTCTGGAAGAACTTTCGGAACGGTTTCGTTGTTTTTGTCTTTCTCAATAAAATACAGATGCCCCTTACCCGTTATCTGGGTGCTGTCGGCATTGTATGTTATCTCGTCGGTGTATATCACGGCAAAGTCGGTCAGGCGCATGTTCATGCCGTATCCGAGGCTGCGCTTGTGCTCCTCCTCGTCGTTGTCTTTCTCGTGATAGAGATAGTTGCGCTCCACGTATTTTGTGTATCCCTCAATCACACTGTCCTTGTCGAAGAATCCCACAACTTTAATTTCGCCGTCTATAAAGAAGCCTTCTTCCGAATACCCGTAGTAATCCTTCTTGTCGCCGTCGGTTATCTCGAAAGGGTCGTAAATCTCGTCATCGTCATCGGTGTTGCACGATGCAAATATTCCGCAGCAGAGAGCGGCTGCAAACGCCATGAAAAGAAATTTCTTCATAATTAAGTTTCTTTTTTGTTAGTTTTTTATCGCTTTTCAATTTGTGCCAGGCGGTGTGTTTTGTTCGCCCAATGCGTTTTTTCGTCGGCAAAGTAACTATATATATGCCAAATAACCTTGTTTTTGGGATATTCTGCAAGGTTTTGTGACGAATGACTTGGCAGAACCAAAAAAATGTGTGAACTTTGTGCTATGAAAAAGATTCTATGGACACTCGCAGGAATGATTGCGCTCACAGCCTGCGGAAATTCAGACAAACAGTACATCAGCGAAGCCGAAGCATTGATAAGCGAGAAACCCGACAGCGCACTTTATGTATTAAATCAGGTTGAGAACGTGGGCAGACTGCCCGACGAGTGGCTTGCCCGATACTGGCTAACAACGGCCGAGGCTCATGCCGCCATGAACCAGTCGCTATCCGAAGACTCGATGGTGGCGTTTGCGTTCAGCTATTTTCAGCATCATCAGCCCATCGACAGCGTAAGACTGCGCAAGGCACGCTCGTTCACTTCGTCGTACTACTGGTGGACAGAGCGCGAGGATGAGGCAAAGAAACTGATGGTGCAGTCGCTCGAAGAGAGCCGCAAGGCTGCCAATCATCCCGAAACCGTTTCGATGCTGTGCGGAATGGCTAAACTCGCCCTCAAGAACAACAATCAGAAGGAGGCAAAACAATATGTTGACGAGCTTCTCTCCATCGACGGCGGCGACAAGAATCACGCGCAGCTCCTCAACGCTCTTGCCGTAAACTATTATTACGAAGGAAAGATTGATTCTGCCATCGTGATGTTTAAGCGAGCCATCGCCTTTCGCGATACGGCAAAAGACTCTGTCTATGTGTGGCGCGATGCCATGCGAAACTATGCCGACCTGCTCATTGACATAGGCAGGATAGACGAGGGCATTGCCATGCACGAGGACATAATGGCACATTACAGTCGCTCGAAGGAATACTCCGGCAACGAACTCGGACCGCTTTTCTCGCTCTCGCACGCGTGGTTGCTTAAGGGTAACAAGGAGCGTGCCCAGCACTACATGAACAAGGTTGAGGAGTACGATATGTCAAACTCAACGCGGTTCTGCGTCATCGGTCACCGAATGGTGCTCGACTATGCCACAACCGGAAAGTACAACATTACCGACATGGCTGAGTTTGCCAACGACATTCGCAACCGCATGAACAAGCGTCAGGCAGTTGAGAAAGCCAAGGAACGCTCCATTCAGAACCTTCGCGAGCACGAACTGCTGCTAACTGTGTCGCGCCAGCGCCAGCTCATCTTCTTCCTGTTGCTCACCGTCGGACTGCTTGCCGTAATCATTGCGCTCTCAGTACTTGCGCGCCGCCGCAAAAGGCTTCTGCGCGAGAAGGAAGAAGAGATGCAGCAACTTAACGACCAGTTGCAGAAGATGCAGAAAATGGCTGAACAGCGTGCCAAGATGGCTGAGGCTGAAAGAAAAGCCGATGACGCTCAGACTGCCGAAAGCACCATTACGCTAACGGGTACAACGAGCGAGACGATAACCCTTAATGTTGATAATCTGCTTTATGTCGAGGCGGTTGGCAACTACGTTAAGGTTTGCCAGTGGCTCGGCGGAAAGGTGCAGACAGATATGCTGCGTGCCACATCAAAGCAGATTGAGGACGAGCTGCGCGACTATCCTATGGTGGTTCGCTGCCACCGCGCCTTCCTCGTTAATTTGGCTCAGGTAGAGAAAATAGTCTCAAAGGCAGGAACGATGCAGCTTTTGGTTCGCCACAGCGAGGAATGTCTGCCAGTTTCGCGCAGCAATATGGCTGGCATAAAAGATGCGATAAAGAGTTTGTAATTCACAATAAAAAATGTCCGCAGAAACAAAATCTCTGCGGACATTTTTTATTTCTTCTGTGCTCTTAGAAACTCATCGTGTTTTTTCATTTCTGCTAAATAATCATTCTCAGAAATTGGTTCATCTGTAAGGATGTAAGGATATTTTTGTTTAACCGTTTTTATCTCCAGATTTTTGTTTCCTGAATAATGTCTGAAAATCAGTTTCAGATACCATAAGCGGCTTTTTTTATCTGGATGTTTGAAAAAATACAATATGTCGTCGTTTGTCTTGAAACATATATATGCAAGGCTTCCATTGTATTTTATAAATGTAATGTCTTTGATGTTCTTCCATCTCAATGTGGCAGAATAATCATGTATGTTATAAAAATAAACACCTCGTTTGTCGGCTTTGAATGTGGTGAATTTTGTTTTCTTCTTCAGAATATAGAAAAACATGAAATATGCATAGCATGCAATGGCTGTGATAAAGCAGACAAGCATAAGGGTTGCATTGCCTTTCAAAAATCTGACAGCAATCATTAGGAAAAAGAAGAGGGTTATTGCATTATTTTTGTCTTCTTTATTGTAATCATTGTACTCAATTTTTTTCGGAAACAGACTGAATGTACTCTTATCTTCTGTAAAATCCCTGTCGCTATATTGATTTTCAGGGCTGTAATTATCGTTGGCATGCTGCTGTTTTAGCATCAGAAAGTCTTCTTTCTTTACAGGCTCTTCGGGAAAATAGTTTGGACAAACTTCCTCGTTTACAATAGTCATATTAAGACTGTTGTTTCCCGAAAGTTCCTTGAATTCTTTATTCAGTTTGTCAAAGGAAAAACTCTGAAAGTATATATCCATGTGTAAAATATATACAAAGCCGTCGGTTGTGTAGAAGCACATATATTCGTTGCAACCGTTGTATTTACCGAATTCAATTTTTTCGATGTCTTCCCATTTTAGCAGATAGTACTGAACGTCTTCGGGTTGCTCCTTTATTTCGTAATTGAATGAATATTGGATTTTTGGTGTTAGAATGCCTTTTTCGTTAGCTTTGAAGAGAGTTTCTCTTCTGTCATAATCACGATGATTGTTCTTGATAACGTATTCTTTCATTTCTATTTTTTCAAAATTGGTGGCAAAGATAGTTATTTTTCTTTTATACTGAACATGTTGCCGCAGTTAAAAAAAGCAGCGATGCCCTTATGAAGCACCGCTGCTAAAGATATCTTGTTCCCAATTATCCGATAACGCTCTGCAAGTATTTGCATTTCATCTCGTTGCCGAGAGTCTTGCCCTTGTCGCAAGAGAGTTTTACGCAGTCGTGCCATTCTCTCGACTCGGTAATTCTCGAACGCGTAAGTTTTACAACGATGTTCATCGGCTTTATCACTCCGCCGCCGCTTGCAATGTCGCAGGTAAGGAACGTGCCCACGCCGAACGATGGGATAATCTTGCCTTTGGCATAGTTGTTAATCTCGATAGCGCGCTTAATGTTCAAGCCGTTAGAGAAGATAACCTGCTTTGTAAGCGGATTGATTCCCAACTCCTTGTACTTTGCCACAATCTTGTCAATCTGCTCCTCTTCGTTGCCCGAATCCACTCTCAAGCCAGAGAACAGCATCGCCATCTTCTTAGAGAAATTGTTGAAGAAGACATTGTCGCCAAAGCAGTCGTAAAGATATATTCCAAGGTCGCCGTTATATACCTCGGCCCACTTTTCCATAACAGAATGGTTTACCTCGAACACCGATGAGCAGTTCTCCTCGAACGAGATAATCTGGTGGCTCATGGTGCCAAGCGGATTTAGTCCGAGTTTCATGGCGAGCCATACGTTAGATGTTCCGGTGAAAACTCCGCTCCACTCTTTCTCTTTGTACACGCGGCTCATCTCCTCGAGCACCACCTTCTGATGCTCGAACGAGAAACGGCGGCGCGTTCCCATGTCGCCTATTACGAGCGACGAAGAGAATATCTCCTCTGATTTCTTTCTTATGTATTCGCGCTCGGTCTGCTCGTCGTATATCTTTGTGTCGCCGTTCAGAATGTGCATCAGCTCGCTCACGCAGCTCAGTATAGGCATTTCCCAGATGATGGCTGAATACCATTTGCCCTTAACCGAAACGTGAAGGTGGTTTTCGCTGTCCATCGAGATTTCAACCTCGTTGGGATTAAAGCGGAATCCGCGCAGAAAGACATCGATGAACCATTTTGGCAGATAATAGCATTTCTGCTGCATGAATTCTATCTCCTCGTCGGTTATCACAACGTTTCTCATCATGTCTATCTGCTCGCGCAGCAGAACGTCGAATCCGTCGGGATAAACGGTCTTGTTTCTGTCGTAGAAGGTATATTCAACCTCGGCTCTCGGGTATGACTGCACAATGTAGTACATGCAGGTAAAAGTGTAGAGGTCGTTATCGGTAAAGTGCTTAACTATCTGTTGCATAGTGATTTTTATAAATTAAGAAGGTTGATGTTGTTCTCTTTGCAGAATGCTTCGAGCTTCTCGCCGCCGTCGATGCTTGCCGTAAAGTTCT
>JBGUGY010000381.1:0-5045 GCA_045111775.1 Bacteroidaceae bacterium
CGACCGGTTAGTTATCGCTGCCGTTTCGTATAAGCCTACGTTTGAGCACAAATTATATAACGGCAGGGCGAATTGCGGATAATCATAAATTTTAATACATTTGCGGTACATTTCCCCGAAAGGCGGTGCCGTGCAGAGCGGTATGGCTGCCGAGCATGGCTGGCGCAAGGGTGCGGAAATGGTTTAAACAACAGAAGATAATACAAAAACATAATGGCAAAGAAAGCAAAGGTAGTAAAAGAGAAATCTATTGAAGACCGTATATGGGATAGCGCTAACAAACTGCGTGGCAACCTCACGGCATCGGAATATCAGAACGTGGTGCTGGGCCTCGTGTTCCTGAAATATATCAGCGACTGTTTCGAAAAGCGTTATAATGAACTCGTTGCCGAGGGTGACGGCTTTGAGGAAGACCGCGACGAATATACCGCCGAGCATGTGTTCTGGGTGCCGCAGGATGCACGTTGGAATGAAATAGCCAGCAAGGCACACAGCCCCGAGATTGGGCAGGTTATAGACCATGCTCTGGAAGAGATAGGCCGTGAGAACCCGCGCCTGAAGAAGGTGATGCCAAACAACTACTCACGCCCCGAGATTGACAAGATACGCCTGGGCGAGGTAGTTGAGATATTCGATAATATGGACATGCACGCACAGGGCGAGGGCATAGACCTCTTCGGGCGTGTGTATGAATACTGCCTTCAGAACTTTGCCGCCGAGACACAGTCGTCGGGAGGCGAGTTCTATACGCCTTCGTGCATAGTGCGCACCATCGTCGAGGTGTTGCAGCCTTTTGAGGGCCGTGTGTATGACCCTGCCTGCGGTTCGGGCGGTATGTTTGTGCAGAGCGCCAAGTTCATTCAGCAGCATCAGGGCAACCTGCGCAATGTAACAATCTTCGGTCAGGAGTTCAACGCCAACACATGGAAGATGGCGCACATGAACCTTGCCATACGCGGAATTGAAGCCGACCTTGGCGACAGTTGGGGCGACTCGTTCGGCGACGACAAGCACGCCACCGATAAGTTCGACTTCATCATGGCCAATCCGCCATTCAACATGAAAGACTGGGGCGCATCGCGCCTTGCCGACGATGTGCGCTGGAAATATGGCGTGCCGCCAGAAGGCAACGCCAACTACGCATGGATTCAGCACATGGTACACCACCTTTCGCCAACAGGCCGCATAGGTCTGGTGCTTGCCAACGGCTCTCTTACAACCACCTCGGGCGGTGAGGGCGACATACGCCGCCGCCTCATTGAGGCAGACCTTGTGGAGGGTATCATCGCCATGCCAAACCAGTTGTTCTACAACGTGTCGATACCTGTCTGCGTATGGTTCTTTAACCGCCGGAAGAAGAACCCCGGCAAGGTGCTCTTTGTAGATGCCCGCGAGATGGGCATGATGGTTGACCGCACCCACCGCGAACTAAGCGACGACCTTGTGCGCTATGATTTTGTGAAGAAGGAAGACAAGCCGTGGGCAAGCCTCCCTGTCGAGGAGTGTGACGTGCAGCGCATAGCCGCCGCCTTTCGTGCTTACGAGGCTGGCACCCTCGATGATGTCAAAGGTTTCTGTAAGGTTGCCACGCTCGAAGATATTGCTGCACAGGACTTTGTGCTTACCCCCGGCCGCTATGTGGGTATTGCCGACGAGGAAGAGGACGGCGAGCCTTTCGAGGAGAAGATGCAGCGCCTAACCACAGAACTTGGCAACCTGTTTGCCGAGAGCCACAAGTTGGAGACTGGCATCAGAGAGAAACTGGCTGGGATAGGGTTTAAAGTAAAATGATGTGAGGAAACAATAGGAGATAAGAGGACTTGTGAGGATGGTTGATGATGATTTTATAAAAAAACAAGTAAGTTATGAGGTTTACAAAAACTGAAAAAATATATATCAAGGCTATTGTAAAATATAGTGCCGATGCGAATTCTCTGGTAGATGCTATCAATAAAAGTTGTGTCTTGGAGAAGCGTGGCTGGAACATAGTAAAAACTGATGACAGAAAATATTATTTGTTCTATCGGCAGGATAAATACAGACATGAAGATGAGTTGCTATTAATGGGAGAACTGGCGGAGTTGCTTGCTCTCCTTGACAAGTTGTATAATGAGCGGTTACTGATTGCGTTTCCTTCTTCTTGCAACGCCCCTCTTGTTATAGGAAAGGAAAATGTGGAGAGGTATAAATTGGATAGTTATTCTGTTGATAATGGCAAAGAATATATTGTAGTTTCCCAGTATGGCTTTGGGTGGTATAAAAATAAGAAGTCAACGTATGGCTGTTGTAATGATTGTACCGATATGGTTCTTTCTCATGAAAAGATGTTCTATTCTGCCTATTATGTTAGCCAAGAATTAAGGGATTTGGTTAAACACAATTTCAAATCGGAAGAGGATATTCGTTTTAGTAAGCAGCAATGGTTGACATGGATATCTATATTTGTTGCTCTTTTTATTGGCTTGTTAGGTATATATATTAAATAGTGTTTTATTATGAGTGAGTGGAAGGAATATGTATTAAAAGACATTACCGAATTGGTAATTGATTATAGAGGGAAAACTCCGTTAAAACTTGGTGGGGAATGGAGTGAACATGGATATAGAGCTTTATCAGCCAAGAATGTAAAAACTGGTATTATCGTAGCAGAAGAATCTATTCGGTATGTTGATGAAATCCTTTATAAAAAATGGATGAAGGATGAAGTACAACGTGGAGATATTCTTATAACTTCTGAAGCTCCTTTTGGCGAAGTTTTTTATTGGAATAGTAATGAAAAGATTGTTTTAAGTCAAAGATTATTTGATATACGTATAAAAAAAGGCGTTTGCCCTCAATATGTTTATTACTACATGACTAGTTACCCATTTCAAGCCGAATTACGTAGTAGAGCTTCTGGAACTACTGTTTTGGGGCTTAAACAACCGGAATTGTTAAAATGTACAATTGTTTTGCCAGATTATGATATGCAGGTAAAAATTGCTAATCAATTGTCTGAGATTGACTCCAAGATAGAGTGTAACCGTAAGATATGTGCTAATTTGGAGGCTCAGGCTCAGGCTTTATTTAAGCATTGGTTCGTAGACTATGCCCCATTCAAAGATGGCAAGTTCGTAGAGTCTGAAATGGGAATGATTCCAGAAGGATGGAGAGTAGGAAGGCTGGGGGAGATATGTACAACAAATAAAAGGACACTATCTTCAAAAAACATTCCTGATATTATTGAATATCTCGATACGGGTAATATTACAGAAAATAGAATAGACAATATTCAACTATTGCATAAAGGGCAAGATAAAATACCAAGCCGAGCGAAAAGATTAGTATCAGAAGGGGATATAATTTTTTCTACAGTACGCCCCAATCAAAGGCATTATGGAATGTTGTTGAATCCCTCTGCTTCTTTAGTTGTCTCAACTGGTTTTGTGGTAATTACTGCAAGTTGGAGCGGTTATAGATATTTTATATATAATTATTTGATACAAAATGCTGTAGTTGAAACTCTACAAGCTATAGGGGAGCAGTCTGTTAGTACTTATCCAAGTATAAATGCAAGCGATATTGAGAACCTTAGAGTGATTATTCCAAAAATGGAAGATGTTGATAAATTTGCAGAAATCTGCTGTAATATTTACTGTGAAATAGACAATCTTGAGCAGGAATCTTCTCGGCTTTCTGCTCTTCGGGATGCGCTTCTTCCGAAACTGATGTCGGGGGAGATAAAAGTATAGGACTTGATAGGACTGATAGGATTTAAGAGGATTTGATTAACAATAATGATAATAATTGATTATGAACAACATTGAAAGGGTGCTGCTTGATGGGGCTAACTGGAAGGAGTTGCGCTTCTATCAGAAGTCGGAGGCTCTGTACCAGATGACGTTCGTGTTCTGCGAGCGTTTCCTGCCTAAGCATGGTGACCGCACGGTTGACCAGATGGTGCAGGCGGCTCGCTCGGGCAAGCAGAACATAATAGAAGGCTCGGAGGATGGCAAGACGTCTACGGAGATGGAACTGAAACTGCTCAATGTGGCACGCTCGAGCATTCATGAACTGAGAGAGGACTTCAAGGACTATCTGCTGTCGCGCAGGCTGTCGTTTTGGGACAAGCAACATTCCCGTTATCAGGGTATGCACAGTTTCACGAAAGCCCACAACAGACTTGAGGACTATGAGCCTTTCTTCCAGAAATGGAGCGACGAGGAGATGGCAAACATAGGCTACACTATGTGCTGCCAGATAGATGTTATGATGAATGGTTACCTGACGATGCTCGAAGACCGTTTCCGTAAGGAGGGGGGCATGAAGGAGCGCATGTACCGGGTGCGTACCGGCTACCGGGCAGAGCAAGACCGCAAGATGGCGGAGATGGAAGCCACCATAAAGTGGCAGGAGCAGAGGATAAAGGAACTTGAAGCGGAAGTTGAGAGGATGAAGAGAGGACTATAGAGGATTGGATAGGACCTGAGAGGATGATAGAGGGGCTGATAGGACTATAGAGGATTGGATAGGACTTGATAGGACTATAGAGGGCTGGAGGTTTTTGAGATTTTTGAGAAATTGAAAGTAAACATTAACAACTATGACAACAAGCATTTTTTCTGAAGACACTTACGAGCAGGCTTTGATAGCCCTGTTTCGGGAGATGGGATATAAATATAAGTACGGACCTGATGTTGAACGCGATTGCAGCAATCCGGTGCTGGACGATGTGCTGCAGGAGGCATTGCAACGCATAAACCCTACGTTGCCTGCGAGTGCCATAGATGATGCCGTGAAGAAACTGCACCAGATAGAAGGCTCGTCGCTATATGAGTGCAACTTCAAGTTTACGCAGATGATGCAGTATGGCATAGAGGTTACATTCAGCGGTGCTGAGCATGGCGGAAAGGATATGGCTGACTTTGGCGAACCGGGGGTGCTTAGCGAAGAACTTTCGTACTACTGCCGTGACAACGAGCGCGTGGAAATGCAGCAGGGACAGAAGACGAGGATAGTAAGACTGATAGACTTTGACAACCCCGGGAATAACGACTTTATGGTGG
>JBGUGY010000382.1:0-11829 GCA_045111775.1 Bacteroidaceae bacterium
AAAGATTGTGTTCAACTTTATAACTGTTGAAAAGACTGAAAAAGGCACATATTCAGTCAAACTAAACAAGAACACATCAACACAAAAGATCTTTGTGTATGACTTTGCTTTTGCCAACAGCCATGGTGCTTCTTCTGCAAAAATTTATCTTAACAAGAAAGGATGATGAAAAAAATAATTATTCTACTAATCTCATTAGTTTTTCTCTTCTCATGTAACGAAGAAGAGAGAACAACCACAGCAGACAACAACAAGTTCCATGTCGACAAGAAAGACATCGAGATGGTTGTAAACGACTTTACAGCCAAGACCACAAGAGGCGGTTCGCTACAAATCGTCAGCGTAGACTCAATACTAAGCCACGAACATACAACAAGAGTAGGACAAAGCACAAACGCTCCGCAAAATCTGCTGTACTTTGTCAAGTTGTCAGACAACTCGACCGTAATAGTTGCCGGCGACAAGCGCGCAGAACCTGTCTACGCCCATATAAGCAACATCGAACTCAAATTCGGCAACGGCAGACTGCTAAACCAGAATGAAGTTCCAGAATCGTTCAGATACATGCTTGGAGTTTCTGCGGCATCGATAATGAACAGCATAAACAACGAGAGCAAGGCAAATCCTAACTGGACAGCAAACACAACAAGAACCACAGAGGATGCTGATTACATTCAGCCATCAAAATGCAAAGTTGAATGGGGACAAGGCAGCCCCTTCAACTTACAATCGCCATTCATCATAACACCTGTATCAATGGAACCTCTTGGAGATCATGGCAGATTTTTAGCGGGCTGTGTCACTATTGCAACAGCACAAGCACTAACTGTTTTTTATGAGGATTTCCGCATTTTTAAAGGATACAGGCTAAAAACATCATGGAAAGTCTTAAAAAAGCGTAAATGGTATTCTAATTTTTACAATCAAGACGAAATCGAGGATATTTCGAATATCGTAAAAAGAATTGCAGAAAATATCAAAATCGAATATAATAGTAAAAATGGCGGAGCAGGCACAGATACAAAAAATGCAATAAAATTCTTAGACCACTATCTTGGAGGCGCATACGGCCACGACAGCGACTGGGGAAAGATTGAATCGAACATGAGAGACAATCCTTGCGGCATCTCTTTCTTATCGGGCAATCCAAAAAGTAACGGATGGGTATGGAAAGTTCTCGGAATAGATATGCCAAGCCTAACCGGACATTGCATGCTTCTTGACGGCTATAAGAAAGTGAACGGCAGAACTCTATTCTATATCAACTTTGGATGGAACGGTTCATACAACGGCTATTTCCTCTATGACGACAAGACATGGAATGAAGGAGCAACAAAAAAATACAATTTGAACATGAGCGTTTACAACTTCCACCTCGACACCGATTTCGACGATTTTTAACGGCATAAAAAAAAGAAAATGCAACCTTTTCGTGAGGTTGCATTTTTCATCTTGCAAAAAACAAAAAAACGGGCAACCCTGTGGGAAGCCCGCTAAATCTTCTAAAAACAAAAGTCAATAGAGAAAACGATTACTTGTGGATTGCCTCAGAAGGACAAACATCAGCACAAGTAGCGCACTCTGTGCACAATTCAGGATCGATTACATACTTTTCGCCCTCTGAAATTGCACCTGATGGACACTCGTCAATACATGTACCGCAAGCGATACAATCGTCGCCAATAATAAAAGCCATAGTCGTTTGTTATTTTATTTATTAGTACATTAAAACGAACGGCTCAAAATATCGTCCGTTCATTGTGCAAAGATAACCATTATTTTAAGTCCTACAATACTTTCAACAAAGTTTTTTTGCTAAAAATTATTTTTTGTATAAGTTTGCAATTCCTTTAAACTTATTGCGTTAATATAAACAATGACACGTCTGATTTTTATATATTTTCTGCTGATTTTCGGCTTCTGCCCTGCCCTGCACGCACAGCAGCGGCGTGTGCAGAACAGACCGTACATTGACCAGCGGCGACTGCACTACGGATTTCTGATTGGAATTCAGGAGCAGGACCTCGAATTTACCAACAATGCCCGCATAACCGAAGACGGCGAATGTTGGTATGCCGAGGTTACCGAATACAATCCGGGATTCGAAGTTGGAGTGCTTGCCGAACTGTATCTTACAAAGCACTTGGCGCTGCGCATAATCCCGACGATGCACTTTGGCGAGAAGAACATCACCTTCATCGAGGAGACATCGCGGCAGAAGTACATGCAAGACCTGAAATCGACCTACATAACCTGCCCTGTCGATCTGAAATACAGCGCAGAGCGATTCAACAACTATCGCCCTTACGTCATGGCTGGCGTAGCTCCGATTTTCGACCTCACAAGCAAGAACAATCAGGCTTTAAAGACCAAAAAGGGCGACTGCATGATTGAGGTTGGCTTGGGCTGCGACTTCTATCTGCCCTATTTCAAACTTATTCCCGAACTGAAATTCTGCTTCGGACTGAGCAACGTAATAGACAAAGACAGAAAAGACCTGAACGACAAAACTTTATTGAAATATACCGACGCGGTAGACAAGATAACTTCAAAAATGGTGGTGCTGACGCTTTATTTTGAATAACAATTTGTGTAACTCAAAAAAAAAGCGTATTTTTGCAACCGCTTTCGCATCAGTCGCTGGCAGGGAAGAGTAACCTGTTATGCTGGTGACGGCACAATTAACAATTAAAATTTCAAAAACAAATGGATTTAATTAAGATTGCAGAAGAAGCATTCGCAACTGGCAAGCAGCACCCTTCATTCAAGAGCGGTGACACAATCACAGTAGCTTACAAAATTATCGAGGGTAACAAGGAGCGTATCCAGTTGTACCGCGGTGTTGTTATCAAGATCTGTGGACACGGTGACAAGAAGCGTTTCACTGTACGCAAGATGTCAGGTACTGTAGGTGTTGAGCGTATCTTCCCTATCGAGTCACCAAACATCGATAGCATCACTGTAAACAAGGTGGGTAAAGTTCGTCGCGCTAAGTTGTACTACTTGCGTAACCTTACTGGTAAGAAGGCCCGCATTCAGGAAAAGAGAGTTAACGCTTAATCTTTTCAGAGAAGAGATAAAAAGGAAGCATTACCAGATGCTTCCTTTTTTTGACCTTCGCACCATCTGCATTTTTCTGGCAAACAGGCCACATCTATACCAACTCGAATTTCTGATTTATGATAGACAAGAACAAAACGCTATGGTTTCCGATGAGAGTGCGATATTCGTCAGTTCCGCGAATGCTTGCACTCAGAGATGAGCTGAACCGCATAGGCTGCGAATGTTACATTCCGATGGAATACAGGCAGATTGGCGAGCATACCAAGTTTGTGCCGCGAATAAGCAACCTTATCTTCCTGCACGCACCATACACATACATCTCGAAGATAAAGCAGCAACCCGAATTCATCAACCTTAGCTACATTATGCACAATGTTCCGTTCGAGAAAACAAAGACGAGCGAAGCAATATATGTTCCGGAGAAGATGATGGACGACTTCATACGCGTAACAAACGAGCAGAACGAGCAAGTCGTATTCCTCGACAACATGGACTTTGCATGCAAGCCGGGCGCACACGTTAAGATTACCGAAGGCGCATTTGCCGGAGTAGAGGGTGTGGTTAAGAGCATTAAAAAGCACCTCTGCGTGGTGCTGCCAATAAAAGGCGTGGTTGCCGTTGCCATAACCAACGTTCCGAAGAAGAACCTTATGTACATTAAGGACGGAAGCGAGACGGAAACAGAAACGAAATGACAGAAATCTCTATATAGTAAAAAGCCGGTTATTACAATCTCTGTAACAATCGGCTTTTTCAATTATATAGATAAAACTTTTAAATTAAAGAGTCTCAACAAGTTTGCGAACCAAATCGTAGAAGCGAGAAACGCTTGGGATGTGGCAACGCTCGTCTGGTGTGTGAGGACTGCGCAATGTAGGGCCGAAGCTAACCATATCCATCTCAGGATACTTGCTGCCAATCAAACCGCACTCCAATCCGCCGTGAGTAACGTTTACGATAGCATCCTTTCCGCTCAGTTCCTTGTAAACCTTCTTTGCTGTCTCGAGCAGAGCAGAATCGAACTTTGGAGTCCATCCGCTGTAATCGCCCTCTGTCTCAACCTTCATTCCAGCCATTGAGAAACAGCTCTCAATCATAATGGCAACGTAACGCTTCATAGAATCGACAGCACTACGTGCGAACAGTTCGATACGTACTTCAGAAGCCGTAAGGTTTACGATTGCGAGATTTGATGAAGTCTCTGGCACTTCTGGCATCTCAGGAATATATCTGTGAACGCCGTTGAAACATGCAAGGATTGCAGAAACGATGTTGTCGCGAATCTCCTCTGGAACAATCTCCTTTGGCATCTCTACAGCCTCGACTGTAAGTTTGATGTTAGACTCAACGCCCTTGTACTCCTCGTTAAATTGAGCCTGATAGTCGGAAATGAGCGATGTAAGAACCTCCTCGTTTCCGGCAGGAACGGTTACAACAGCCTCGCACTCGCGCGGAATGGCGTTGTGCATGTTTCCACCGTGCCACTCAGCAAGTTCGGCATCGCACTCAGCAATAGCATCGTAAACAACGCGCGCCATCATCTTGTTGGCATTGCCTCGGCCTGTACCTATTTCCATTCCTGAATGACCGCCGTAGAGTCCGGCAAGCGAAATCTTGAATGCCTTGTCGGTTGCATCAGCAACCTCTGGCTTGTATTCCATTGATGCGAAGATGTTAAGACCGCCGGCACATCCAACAGTAAACTCGCCTTCGTCCTCAGAGTCCATATTAAGAAGGTATGAGCCTTTCAGAGCATCCTCCTTCAGTCCGAATGCACCTTCAAGGCCAGTCTCTTCGTTTACGGTGAAGAGAGCCTCAAGCGGACCGTGAACAAGCGTATCATCTTCCATGATAGCCATTGCAGCAGCCACACCCATGCCATCGTCGGCACCAAGGGTTGTATCGGTTGCACGAACCCACTCGCCATCAACATAAGGCTTCAGAGGGTCGGTAAGGAAATCGTGGTTGCAGCCTTTGCGCTTCTGCGGAACCATGTCCATGTGAGCCTGCATAACGATGCCCTTGCGATGCTCCTGTCCCGGAGTGGCAGGCTTGCGGAGGATGACGTTGCCAGCCTCGTCGAGTATAGTTTCAACACCAATTTTCTTTCCGAATTCGAGCAGATGCTGCTGCATCTTCTCAAGATGATAAGATGGATGCGGAACCTGTGTAAGGTCGTAGAAGTGCTTCCACAATCGCTTTGGTTCTAAATTCTCAAGTTCATTCATACGTTTTATGATTTTTGTTTATTTGTTAAATTCAATGCAAGCATTCCGTAGATGCCGAGGGCGATGACGAGCAACGTCTGTATCGTGTGTACGATGAGGGCAAACATAGCGCCCTTGGCTGCCTCGACGCCATAGAGCATGAGCATCGTCTTTACGGCAAAATGCCACGGGCCAGCCCCGTTTGGCGTAGGAACGACGACGGCGATACTGCCAACAACAAAGATGACAAGCGCAGCCATCATTCCAAGTCCCGAAGTATATTCGAAACAGAAAAATGTAAAGTAGAAATGCAAGAAATACGACGCCCATATTCCCAAAGTAAGGAAAATGAACAGAGGCACATTCTTCACTTTTTTGACAGACATCACGCCTTCCATCAGTTTTCCGAAGATATCCTTGACCTTCGACATCAGCTGAAGTTTATGAAGCAGCACGACGAGCATCGCCACCAAAACAACGATACACACCGCCGTAACCCAATATCCCGTTGCTGAAAAGCGACTCAGAAAGCCGGTGAAACTCGTTCCGGTTCTGCGGAAGAACGAAAGGAATACCGGCAACTGAATAAGGAATGTGATAACCGTGATGCCAAGCACCACCACCGAGTCGATGATTCTCTCGGTAAGAACCGTTCCGATAGCCTTCGTAAACGACACGCCGTCGTTGCGTTTCAGTATTCCGCAGCGGCTCACCTCGCCTATTCGCGGAATTGCCAGACTTGCCGCATACGACACAAGAACCGAATTTATGCAGTTAGAAGTTGACGGGTGTTCGCCCAGCGGCTCCAAGGTCTGTTTCCATCGCCATCCTCTGAACACCTGAGCCGAAATGCCGAAGGGAAACGAAAGAATCATCCACGTCCAGTTCATCTCAGAAAAGCCTTCCCTCAATTCATTCCAGTTAAAGCCGCGGTACATCCAATATAGTATGACGCCCCCCAAAACAAAAGGGAACACCACTTTTATCGTCTTTGTTATCAATGTTATCAATTTTTGTTCTTATCTTTGCACTTGCAAAAAACATTTGCAAATATAAATATTTAATTTCTATTCACTACAAGAATGAAGCAAGTAAAACCAAAGAAATTTTTAGGACAGCACTTTCTTAAAGACCTAAAGATAGCAAAGGATATAGCCGACACTGTTGATTCTTGCCCCGAAATTCCAATTCTCGAAGTTGGACCGGGAATGGGCGTACTCACCCAGTTCCTCATCGGCAAGGAGCGCGACACCAAGGTGGTTGAGCTTGACAGCGAGTCGGTTGCTTACTTGCAGGAGGCTTATCCTCAGCTTGCAGAGAATATCATTGCGCAGGATTTTCTTCAGCTCGACCTCAGCAAGGTCTTCGACGGAAGTCCGTTCGTACTGACAGGAAACTATCCTTACAACATTTCGAGCCAGATTTTCTTCAAGATGCTCGACAACAAGGAGATAATTCCGTGCTGCACAGGAATGATTCAGAAAGAGGTGGCAGAACGAATTGCCGCCGCACCGGGAAGCAAAACATACGGCATCCTGAGCGTTCTGATTCAGGCATGGTACGATGTTGAATATCTCTTCACCGTACACGAAAACGTGTTCAACCCGCCGCCAAAGGTTAAGAGCGCGGTAATAAGAATGACGCGCAACGACGTTTCGCAACTCGGCTGCGATGAGAAACTGTTCAAGGAAGTTGTAAAGACCACATTCAACCAGCGCAGAAAGATGATTCGCGGCAGCATAAAGCCACTCTTCGGCAACCACAACAAGCCGGTAGATGCCCAAAGTGCATTCTGGAGCAGCGATATGATGACCAAGCGTCCCGAGCAGCTGAGTATCCAGCAGTTTGTAGAACTGACGAATATGGTTCAGAAAGAACTGGGCGGCGAGGCTTAAAAGACGTAAAAATCGCATCTTCGTCTTAAATTTTGACAAAAAGGAAGAACAAATGTTTGCAACAAAATAATTATTTGTTTACCTTTGCACCACTTTAAAATTAATCACACCAATAATGGACGATTATCTTACGGAAAATAACAACAATTATTAAGCCGGGGAACTGTCTCTCTCACGAACACTTCCTCTGCCCAAAGAACTTGTAATTAAGAGGAAGCAATGAGAACTTATTGGAACATTAACAAGAAGCTCAAAGCCATTGATGAGTGGCAACCATACTGTTGGACACAAGTAACATGTCCGGTTAAGGAAGACGAGGATTTTCTTCAGGAAAAGCTCGGTATTCCCGACTATTTTCTCTCAGATATTGCCGATGCCGACGAGCGCGCCCGTTACGAGATTGACGAGGGCTTCGTATTCATCATCCTTCGTATTCCGTACGTTAAGGATGTGCGTTCGCGTACGCCATACACTACAATTCCGCTGGGCATCATCATGAAAGACGACATCATGATTACCGTATGCTACTACGAAACCGACATGATGATTGACTTTCTGACATATCAGCAGAAGCGCGGCGAAGGATTCACCGACTTTGTGGATATGATTTTCCGCATCTTCCTCTCGTCTGCCGTATGGTACCTGAAGCGTCTGAAACAAATCAGTTTCCTTATTGAAAAGGCTAAGCGACAGCTCGACAAAAGCGTCGACAACCAAGATATCATCAGTCTGGCCCGACTTCAGGACAGTCTGACATACTTCATGACATCAATAAAAGGCAACGAGACTCTGCTTACAAAACTGAAGTTCCGCCTTCCTATCGATGAACTTGATGCCGAACTGATTGAGGACGTTAACATCGAGATGAATCAGGCGCAGGAAATGACCAGCATCTACAGTAACATTCTCGAGAGCACAATGGACACTTACTCAAACATCATCAACAACAACTTGAGTAAGGTTATGCGTAAACTTACGTCGTACTCAATCATCATCATGGTGCCAACCCTGATTGCAAGTTATCTGGGCATGAACCTGTACAACGGAATAGAGCAGTCGGTTTACGGATTCTGGGGCGTGACGGCATTGTCGCTCGTACTCGGAGCTGCATCGTACTTCTATTTCAAGCATCAAGACATGCTGTAAAATACGAATAAATTACGATGGCATCAACTTTTTGCACATTTTTAACACGATTTACAAAATAATTTATTTTATTTGTACTTTAATATCCACAACATTACTAATATTTGATGGAAAATGACTAAAGAGGAAATCGTAGAGCGTATAAAAGTTCTGGCACAGGATGCCGAGAACGCACCCAAAGATGAACTGAACAGTCTTAAACAAAACTTCTACAAAATTCTGAACGCCGAAAAGGAGACAATAAACCAGCAGGCAGAGGAGATTGCCGACAAGTCTGCCGCCCTCGAGGTGCTCAGCCAGTCGGAGCAGGAGTTCAAGGCTCAGATGAAGATAATCAGAGACAAAAAAGCGGTAGTCTTTGCAAAGCAGGAAGAGGAAAAGAAGAAAAACCTCGTACTGAAAAGCGAGATTATCGAGAAGCTGAAGGCTCTGAACGAGAACGGCGAGGAATGCGGCAAGCATCTCGACGAGTTCAAGGCGTTGCAGCAGCAATGGAACGAGACAGGACAGATTCCTGCCGAAGAAGTTACGAACATCTGGAAACAGTATCAGCTCGAGAGAGACAAATTCTACGACAACCTCAAGATAAACAACGAGATGAGAGAATACGACTTCAAGAAGAATCTTGAGGTCAAGACACGCCTGTGCGAGCAGGCCGAGAAACTCACGACGGCAGAAGACGTGGTTTCGGCATTCCATCAGTTGCAAGACCTTCACCAGCAATACCGCGAGACTGGCTCGGTGGCTAAGGAAGTGCGCGAGGAGTTGTGGAACAGATTCAAGGAGGCATCTACAATCATCAATCGCCGCCACCAGAATCATTTTGACGAAATCAAGCAGAAAGAAAACGAGAACCTCGAGGCAAAGACTGCCATCTGCGAGGCTATCGAAAATATAAACCTCGACGAACTGAAATCGTACAACGACTGGGAAGACAAAACCAAGGAAGTGCTCGAGCTTCAGGCTAAATGGAAGACCATCGGCTTTGCTCCGCAGAAGATGAATACTAAAATATTTGAGCGTTTCCGCTTGGCTTGCAACAACTTCTTCGACACAAAGGCGCAGAACTTCAAGTCGATGAAAGAGACGGCTTCGGCTAACAAGAACAAGAAGCTCGAACTCTGCGAAAAGGCGGAGGCTCTGAAAGACAGCACCGACTGGAAGGAGACAAGCACAATATTGGCACAACTCCAGAAGGAATGGAAGGAAATTGGCCCGACAAACCGAAAGGATACCGAATACATCTGGAAGAGATTCATCGCTGCGTGCGACCACTTCTACAAGCAAAAGAACGATGCCAATGCGGCAGCTCACTCACAGGAGAACGAAAACCTTGAAAAAAAGCAGGGCGTCATCGCAAGTCTTAAGGAGATTCTCGAAAGCGGCAATGCCGACGGCAAGGTTCAGGACGCCGTTCAGAAGCTCTCAGCCGAGTGGAATAGCATCGGACACGTTCCGTTTGCCGTAAAGGACGAGACTTACAAGGCATACAAGGACGTGCTCGACGAGATTTACAAGAAGCTTAACATCAACCGCGCAAAGCAGCGCCTTGACAACTTCAAGAACAACATCAAGAACAGCAAGGAAGGCGCACAGAACGAGCGTTACAGACTTGAGCGCAGCCTTCAGCAGAAGATAAGCGAGATGAAGCAGTACGAGAACAATCTCGGCTTCCTCACCCTATCGTCAAAGAAAGGAAACTCGCTTATTTCGGGCATCAACCGCAAGGTAGAGAACCTGAAGCAGGAGATAGAGCTTATAAAGCAGAAAATCTCGGTTCTGAAAGAACAGGAATAAGATAACAAAAAAGGGAACGCGGATTGAAGATTCAATCTTTGTTCCCTTTTCTAATATAGAAAAACAACCAACTTAAAACTCTGTTTCAGAACTTCGCCGACACATTAGGGTATTTAGGCGAAAAAAAAAGCCCCTCGATAGAGAAGCTTCTTGTTGGGATACCTGGACTCGAACCAGGAATGACAGGACCAGAATCTGTAGTGTTACCATTACACCATATCCCAATTTTGGAGTATCAAACCCTTGTTTTTGTTTGACGGTGCAAAGATACACACTTTTTCCGAACTGGCAAACTTTTCAGAAAAATTTTGCAAAAAAAATGCATTTTTTCAAAAAAACTTTGTTTTACACCTAATATATACCGCATTTCTGTGCAACCTTTTTTTGATTATGTAATAATTTAGGTGTATCTTTGTACGCTATTAAGTTAATAGAACTTTATTTTAATGAACAGAGACAAAAAATTCTTAGACACAATTGTAAAAGGAATACAAGAAAAAAAAGGGCAAGACATAGTCGTTGCCGACCTTACTGCGATTGACGACACTATATGCAATTATTTCATAGTATGTCAGGGTAACTCGCCAAGTCAGGTAAAAGCCATTGCCGACTCGGTTGACATATTTGCAAAGCGCATAGGCGAAGACCTGATAGGCATTGACGGCTTCAACAATGCCGAATGGATTGCTATGGACTTCGCTAACGTGATTGTTCACATTTTTCTTCCCGAGTTCAGAGAGTTCTACGACATCGAGAATCTTTGGGAGGACGCAAAATTAACAGAAATTCCAAACTTAGACTAAATTATCCTTTATGGCTAAAAAAAATGACGGTAAGAAGGGTTTCAAGCCCATATTTACTTTTAACCTGACATGGCTGTACGTTGTTATAGCCGTTGCCCTTGGCATATTGTACTTTACCCAAAGCGACAACAGTATGTACAAGCAGGCCACATATTCGCAGTTCAAGGAATATGTTCACAACGGATATGCCGACAAGATAACGGTTCAGAAAGACGAAGGCATACTGAGAATGTATGTGAAGAAAGAATACATTCGCGAAATTTTCAAGGCAGGTCCTGACAAGGTAACCGGCACTCCATACGTTTCGGTTGAATACGGTTCGATAGAGAATCTCGAGAACTTCATCGACACCGAGACTGAACTCGGAAAGTTCAGCGGAAAGTTTGCCTTCGAGCACAGTCAGGACTTCAGCCACATCCTGTTTACATGGCTTCCGATTCTGTTCTTCACATTCCTCATCTTCACAATGTTCCGCCGTGTTGGCAGCGGAGGTGGAGGCGGCTTCGGCGGAGGCATCTTCAATGTTGGACAGAGCAAGGCGAAGCTCATCGACAAAGACAACAAGGACGAGATGAAGGTAACATTCAAGGATGTTGCCGGACAGGAAGGCGCAAAGCAAGAGGTTCAGGAGATTGTAGATTTCTTGAAGAACCCAGCAAAATATACCGAGTTGGGAGGTAAAATTCCAAAGGGCGCGCTGCTTGTAGGCCCTCCGGGAACTGGTAAGACGCTGCTTGCAAAGGCTGTTGCCGGCGAGGCAGACGTTCCGTTCTTCTCAATGTCGGGTTCCGACTTCGTAGAGATGTTCGTGGGTGTTGGTGCAAGCCGCGTGCGCGACCTCTTCAGCAAGGCAAAGGCAAAGGCTCCTTGTATCATCTTCATCGATGAGATTGATGCCGTGGGACGCGCCCGCAGCAA
>JBGUGY010000383.1:0-2737 GCA_045111775.1 Bacteroidaceae bacterium
CTCAGTCCGTCTACAACGTGGTCTATGATGATTTCCGCGCTTGTGTGGCAGTCGTTCAGCTCGTCGTGCGGATTCACGCCGCCCAGCTGATTCTCGGTAAAGAAAGCCGGTCGGTAGAGTTTTCCGATGTCGTGGTAGAGCGCGCCCGTCCTTACAAGCTGACTCTTTGCGCCTATGCTGTTGGCAACCGCTGCCGCAAGATTGGCAACCTGCATGGAGTGGTTGAATGTTCCCGGAACGGCTTCTGAAAGTCTTCTGAGCACATCGTTGTTTACGTTAGACAACTCGATGAGCGTTACGTTAGACAGAAATCCGAACCATTTTTCGAGATATACGAGCAGCGGATAGGTGAGCAGCAGCAACACTCCGTTGATGATGTAGTTCTGATACATGGAGATGTCGAGCTTAGACAAGTCGTGCACCTGAATAAGCTGGATTGAGAAGAAGCATACGCAGTATGTAACCACCACGAGCAATGCCGAGCGCACAATCTGCGAGCGTTGCGACAGTTCGCGCAGCGAGTAGATGGCAACGAGTCCGGCAAGAGCCTGAACAATCACGAACTCGTATCTGTACTCAAGCATCTCCGAGCATGTGAAGATGACAATCAGATGTGTGATGAATGCCGTTCGAGAGTCGAGAAAGACCCTCAGGATAAGCGGAACCATCACAAACGGAAGCATGTTCACGTTCAGAATTCGGTATTTTATCATCACCGAGCACAGGAACACGAACGTAAAGATGCAGCATGCCAAAAGAATAATGGTGCTGAGGCTTTCGAGATAGTCCTTGCGGTACATCGTAAGGAAGATGTAGAAGCAGAACATCTGTATTCCGCAGAACAGAAGGTGTCCGATGAACATTATGCCTTTGTTCGTAGAACTGTCCTGTTCCGTAAGATATCTCTTGTACGACTCTACCTTGCTTGCAATCTCCTCGGTAACAATCTCGCCTCGGTCAACAATCTTCTCGCCCGACTGAACGTAGCCTCTTGCTTCGGATATGCTTGCTTCGAGATCCTTTCGGGCTTCGTCCGAGCGGATGTTGTCGTAAATGTAGTTGGCAATAATCAGGTCGTTTATGTCGAGCGACTGCATCATCGCCTTGCTAAAGTGAATAGTGTCGGAGTTTATGATGTATTCGTATGCTTTCTTTGGCGACAATACATCTGCGCTGTTGCACGTTATGGCATGGTTTCCGTCGGCAACCATAAAGGTGTAGTAGTTGTTGCTTTTCAGCATTGACATATCCTCGGTGCTTACAATTCCGCGCTCGTACACCGTGTTCAGCATTTTTTTTATGTGGTTGAATGTCGCTTCGGGAATCTGGTCTTTCTGTGCAAGCAGTTTGTTTATCGATTGCGACTGTGCCGACATGCTTTTCTTGAAGTACGGCTCAAAGCCAGCCATCACGCTGTCGCGCTCGCGCTTTATCACCGCGTCCGATTTGTACACAGGAAAGCTGAACGTGGCCATCAGTCTGCTCGAATGCCAAGGCTTCTTCAGTTCGTACTTTACGTTGAACATATTTTCGCGTGGCATTACGTATGCAATCAGGATTGCTGTCAGGAAGAATATTGCATATCTTAGCAGCGGGTTTTGTGCGTCTTTCCAGTTACTAAACTGTTTATTAAGTGCGTTGACATTCATACTATGTGGCTTTTATGTGCGAAAGTAATAAAATTCTGTGGTATATTGAAATAAAATGTATACTTTTGCACCTAAAAATCAAATTACATTACCATAGTCATGGCAGAAAGAAAAGTAAGAGTCCGTTTCGCTCCGAGTCCAACCGGAGCATTGCATATCGGCGGTGTGCGCACTGCCTTGTATAATTACCTGTTTGCAAAGCAGCATGGCGGCGACCTCATCTTCCGTATCGAGGATACCGATTCTAACCGCTTTGTACCGGGAGCCGAGGAATACATCATCGAGTCGTTCAAGTGGCTCGGAATCAAGTTTGATGAAGGCGTAAGTTTCGGAGGAAACTACGGCCCTTATCGCCAGAGCGAGCGTCGCGATATCTACAAGAAATACGTTCAGCAGCTTCTCGATGCAGGCAAGGCTTACATCGCCTTCGATACTCCCGAGGAGCTTAACGCCAAGCGCGAGGAGATAAAGAACTTCCAGTACGATGCTTCTACCCGTATGATGATGCGTAACTCTCTTGCAATGCCAAAGGAGGAGGTAGACAAGCTTATTGCCGACGGAACTCAGTACGTTGTTCGTTTTAAGATTGAGCCGGGCGAGGAGGTTCATGTAGATGACCTTATCCGCGGCGATGTTAAGATTATGAGCGACATTCTTGACGACAAAGTTCTCTACAAGAGTGCCGACGAACTCCCGACATATCATCTTGCCAACATCGTAGACGACCATCTGATGGAGGTTACTCACGTTATCCGTGGCGAGGAGTGGCTGCCAAGTGCTCCGCTTCATGTTTTGCTTTATCGTGCCTTCGGATGGGCTGATACAATGCCTCGTTTTGCACATCTTCCGTTGCTTCTCAAGCCAGACGGCAAGGGCAAGCTGAGCAAGCGCGATGGCGACCGTCTTGGCTTCCCTGTGTTCCCACTCGAGTGGCACGACCCTAAGACTGGCGAGGTTTCTTCGGGCTATCGCGAGAGCGGTTATCTTCCTGAGGCTGTTATCAACTTCCTTGCTCTTCTCGGATGGAATCCGGGCAACGATCAGGAGATAATGACAATGGACGAGATGGTCAAGTTGTTCGACATAAG
>JBGUGY010000384.1:0-2777 GCA_045111775.1 Bacteroidaceae bacterium
ACGAACAACGTTATCCAGGGCTCAGACAACCAGCAGATTCTCCGTCGAGGTGAGGCTCTCGGTTCGTTCTACGGACTCCGTTTCATAGGCATCGTACAGAATGGCGAAGACGTAAGCGCATTACCAACCGTCAACGGACAGACCCCAGAGCCGGGCGACCTGAAATATGATGACGCCGATCACAACGGACGCATAGACGGCAACGACCGTCAGATTCTTGGCAGCATACAGCCCGACATAGTGTATGGTTTCAACACACAGCTTACATGGCACGATTTCGACTTCTCTGCATCATTTGCAGGAAGCCAGGGCAACGAAGTCTATAATGCTCTCGGCCGCCGTTTGGAACTGACCAACGACTCGTACAACGTGCTCAACACCGTGCGCGATTCATGGACTCCAGAACGTGGAGGCAACACCCTGCCTTTGGCAAGCAACGCCCGCCCATTAGGCTATATAGACAGTCGCTATGTGCAGAGTGCCAGCTATCTGAAGCTTCGCAATCTCACTATCGGCTATCGTCTGCCAGAGTTGAAGAATGTTCCTGTTAGGATTCGCGTATATGCTACAGCTGCCAATCTCTTCACCATCACCCCATACAAGGGTTACGACCCAGAGGTGGCAAGCGGCACAGATAGCGGTGCATATCCATCATCACGCAGTTTTGTGTTCGGAGTTAATTTGACTTTGTAACTTTGGGGTGTCCCCAAAACAAAAATAGAAATCAATAAACATTTTTTCATTAATAAGGTAAAAAGGAGAATTCAGTATGAAAAAGACAAAGATTCTACTCAGTGCTGCATTGGCAGCAACACTTTCATTGGGCTTCGTATCATGCTCAAGTGATAACGACGAGCCAAGTCAGGTGACTAACGAGACTGTAGGAACCGATGATGAAACCGTACTTTCACTCGTCAATGGTGTATATAGCCACTGGCAGCCACTCTCATCATCATTCTCATTCATCATCGAGCTTAACTCTAACAAGCTCATCTCATTCGAGGGCGAAGAGAGCGAGGCAGGTCCTGTAAACAGCCGTTTTGAACAGGAGCCAACCACATGGTATCAGGTAAAGATTTTCAACCACCTGTTCCTCGGTATCGCTCAGGACAACGAGGCTATTGCCACAATCGAGAAATCAAAGAAAGATGGCAAGTTGAGTGAGGCTGGCTACAACGCTGCTATTGGTAAGGCTAAGTTCCTCCGTGCATTGGCTTACCTGAAGCTCGCACAGTTGTGGGGTGAGGTTCCTGTATTCACCGAGGAAGGTGGTTCTACCACAGAGCGCAAGGACCTCAACACAGTATTCAACCAGATTGTAAGTGACCTTACTGATGCAGAGGCTCTTCTGAAGGACTATGACGGCGATCCACGTATCCCTTCAAAGCAGGCAGCACAGGCTCTTCTTGCACGTACATACCTCGTATGGGGCGACAACCCACTTTCTGCTAAGGAGGTTGAGGCTATCGCAAATGGTCAGAAGGACCCAGAGTTCACAAAGACCGACAGCCGTCTGGAGAAGGCTGTGGAGTATGCCGACAAAGTTATCAAGAGCGGTCTGCTGAAGCTTGATCCTGATTTCAGCAAGCTCTATGGTCGTGACTACGAGAGCAATAAGCGCGGCACTAACGAGCATCTGTTCACTATCGCTCACGACGGTGATAAGACTGACGCACAGGGCAACCACCAGACACACTGCTCATGGACATTCCCATTCCAGAATGGTGAGAACGGCAAGGGCTACACTCAGAACCACACCGAGGTTGCTGATGATAACCTCTACGACGACTGGAAGAAGGAGCAGCCTACCGACAAGCGTCTGGCAGAGACTTACTTCACCGAGATCAAGAACCCAGAAGATGGTAAGGTTTACCACTACTACTCACCTGTATATACTCCAATCAATGGTAAGGGCGTGGATCAGAGCTATGAGAACGCTGAGAACCTTGAGATTACAAAGAACTCAGTTGACCGTATCGAGATTCGTTACGCAGAGGTACTTCTCATCAAGGCAGAGGCACTCGTACAGCTCGGTCGTAACAGTGAGGCTGCTGAGCCATTCAACCAGCTTCGTAAGCGTGCCGGCATTGAGAGCGTAGATGCACCAACATTCGACCAGATCAAGCGTGAATGGGATTACGAGTTCACATACGAGCAGTTCTCTGTACTCAACAGCTACCGTTGGAAGGATCTCATCTCTTCAGTAAAGAAGGTATCTGAATACAAGCACTTCGCTAACGACTGGAAAACTTCTCTCGGCAACAAATACACCGCAGAGCAGGAGGCATACTTCACCAAGGTACACAACCACCTCCGTGCGAAGTACAACAATGTTCGTGGCCGTCACTATCGCCAGCCAATCCCAACAGGACTCCAAGGCGAGGATCTCGGCATTGCTCAGAACCCTGGATATTAATATGAGCAATAAGAAAGTAACAATTACAACAGAGGTAGGACTATCGCCCTTGGCGGCAGTCCTGCCTTTTGCTATATTCGTAGTGACCACCATCACCCTCTCGTTTATCAATGCCGTCAATATCAATCTGCTGGTAGCAATCGGAATACTTGCAATCCTGATAGGAGGAGTGATTACCAAAAACAACAAGGGATATTGGGCAACCATCTTCGAATATTTCGGAAGTAAGACCGCCATGACCGCCACCCTGCTATGGCTGATAGTTGGTGTTTATGGCAATATTCTGAAAGAAGGTCACATCGTGGAAGGATTGGTGTGGGCAACTGGTCGATTAGAGACGTTGAACGAAACGTTCACCGTC
>JBGUGY010000385.1:0-7096 GCA_045111775.1 Bacteroidaceae bacterium
TAAGAACATACTACCCATATCCGTTACATTTGATGTATCGAAGCCGCTCAATTCAAGCCTCGGCAAACTTTCGCAACCTGAGAACATTTCGTACATATTCGTTACATTCGAAGTATTGAATTTGCCTAAATCAAGACTCGACAGGCGTTTGCAGCCATTAAACATTAAACAAATATTCGTCACATTCGAAGTATCGAAACTGCTGAGATCAAGGCTCTTCAGATTCTTACAGCCATAGAACAGGCAAGTCATATTCGTCACTTTTGAAGTATCAAAATTGCTTAAATCAATGCTTGACAGGCGTTCGCAATATGCGAACATACCTTCCATTCCAGTTACGTTCGAAGTATTTAGATTACCGATGCCTTCTATTTTTGTAAGACTTTTAAATCCAACAAACCATTTTGCACACGATATAGGACGGGCATCTTTAAACGAATCGTCAAAAACAACCGTCCTAAAATTAGGATTTTCCGGAATTGAATATTCATTAAATTTTACCCATTTTGGAAAATCTTTGCCAACAATCAACTCATACGCCGTGCCTTGTCGGGAAGATTTATTCTTGTCATAGTAAAAAGTAAGTATTGTGCTATCTGGCGACATTACGGCATAGGCTTCTTGTGCCAAGACAGACATAGAGTTTACTACAACCCCCAAAAGGCTTAGAAAAAATAATGCTATATTACGTTTCATAAATTCATCAATTATCTATTTATGTTTTTTACTTAATTTCTTAGCCGTAAAATATCCCGGATTTGCCTTGCCGCCATCTATCTTTGCACGAGTAGCATCAACAATTCCAGAATCAAATTTTGTTTTTTTACCACCAATAAGACTGGTGCAATCATAAAACATTTCTTCCGAATTCTTGACATTACTTATATTCCAGTCCTCTCCGGCATAAATTGTTTTCAGACTTTCACACCCCAAGAACATTGCGTGCATAATAGTTACTTTCGAGGTGTTAAAGTTGTTTATATCAAGCTGAGTCAGACTTTTACAACCAGCAAACATATTGTCCATATCCCACACATTAAAGGTATCGAATCTACTCAAATCAAGGCTCGACAGTTTTTCGCAGCCACAAAACATACTGCCCATACACGTTACTCTCGAAGTGTTAAAGTTGCTTAAATACAGAGAACGCAGACTTGTGCATACTCGGAACATACTATGCATATTCGTTACTTTTGACGTATTGAAATTGTATAAATCAAGACTCTCCAAACTTCCGCAATCATGAAACATACCGCCCATATCCTTTACCTTCGAGGTATTAAAACCACTTACATCAAGTTCTGTAACACTTTCGCAACTACTGAACATACAGCTCATATCAGTTACTTGCGAGGTATTAAATCCGCTGACATCAAGACTCTGCATACTTTTGCAACATAAAAACATACCACTCATATTTGTAACATTCGAGGTATCGAAACCGCCTACATCGAGTCCCAGCAGACTTTCGCAACCAGAGAACATTCTGCACATATCTGTTACTTTCAAAGTATCAAAACAACTTATATCAAGACTATGCACGTTTTGGCATCCCAAGAACATTTCTCGCATTCTCCTTACTTTTGAGGTATCGAAACTGCTAACATCAAGGCTCGACAGGCTTTCGCACCAATAGAACATTAAGCTCATGTCTGTAACCTTCGAAGTATCGAACTTACTTAAATCAAGGCTAAACAAACGTTTACAATTACAGAACATTCCGAACATATTCCTCACTCTCGAAGTATTCAGATTGTCGATGCCTTCTATTTTTGTCAGATTTTCAAATCCGCCAAACCAATATGCACACGATATGGGGCGAGCATCTTTAAACGACTCGTCAAAAACAACCGTCGTAATATCCCCTATCATCAACAATGGAGTTGCGTAATAATCCATCATCACCCATTCAGGGCAGTGATTTTCAACATTCAGTCCACACACCTTGCCCTGTCGTGAAGATTTCTTTTCGTCGAAATAAAAGGTAAAAGTTTTGTCCTCGGGCGACAATACCGCATACGCTTCTTTTTGGCAAATGATATTGTCGTGTTCTACAACATCACAAGCAGACGGCACTACAGCACAAACGTCTTTTACAACGGCTTCCGAAGGCTTTGCTGCAAAACCCAAAAGACGCAAGATTTTCATGAATACATTTCCCATACTATTTTTTCTTTTGTTCTATCGGATTTCCGCACTCAACCTGTGGTTGCTTGCGAACAAAGGGACGTAAATTACGTTGTTATTCATAGACAAAGTATTTACGCATAATTTTTTCAGCGGTTGGAATTCTTGCGTCCCTTCGGTAGCAAGCGAACAGAGTTCGAACGGCAAATTCCCATTTTCTTCTAAGCTGAATTGCAAATTCAGCTTAACTTGGTGAAGAACGACTTTTCTGAACGAAATACCCATTCTCAATTATGAATTGTCCATTGTCAACTGTCCATTGTCAATTCTGAATTATGAATTTTGAATTGTCCATTGTCAATTGTCAACTGTCAATCGTCAATTGTCAAAAACTTCTGCAACTCCTTGTAAAGACGTTGAACAGGCAAGCCAACGACGTTGAAGTACGAGCCCTCAATACCAGTAACGCCAACATAGCCAATCCATTCCTGTATGCCGTATGCGCCAGCCTTGTCGAACGGCTTGTAATGCTCTATGTAGAAGTCAATCTGCTCGTCGGTAAGCACATCGAACGACACGTTAGTGGTTACGGCAAAGCAACTGTGCTTCTTGGTAGTTACGATGCTCACACCTGTTATCACCTGATGCGTACGTCCGCTCAGTTTCCTGAGCATACGCTTGGCATCGGCTGCATCCGACGGTTTGCCGAGAACCTCACCGTCTACGTAGACTATCGTATCGGCAGTTATCAGAAGGTCGTCGCCTATAATCTGCTTGTAAGCCTCGGCTTTCTTTGCCGAGATATGCTTTGGAATATCCTCGCCTCTGAGCGTGTCGGGAAAGCTCTCGTCGATACCCGGAATTGTCTTAACCTCGAACTCTATGCCCAGACCAGCCAGAAGTTCCTTTCTGCGAGGCGAATTGCTCGCCAATATTATATTCATCTTACTTCTTGTTTTTTGTTTTTTTACCATCCGAAGGCAACCTTGTCGCCCATCCATTTGCCTTGCGCCTTCAGCACCTGCTCA
The DNA here is from genome assembly GCA_045111775.1 of Bacteroidaceae bacterium. Taxonomy (GTDB): domain Bacteria; phylum Bacteroidota; class Bacteroidia; order Bacteroidales; family Bacteroidaceae; genus Ga6A1. The sequence continues at coordinate 3,156 of JBGUGY010000385.1, forward strand.
ATCACGTCGCGACCGCAGCCCATGCCGCCCTCTTTGTGCGAAATGTATCGGCACACGCTCTTAATCTCGGGCGCGGCATCGGCAGGACAGCAAGGGCATCCGCATACCGAGAGAATCTCGTAGTCGGGGATGTCATCGCCCATGTAGAGCACCTCCTCGTCCTTCAGACCGTATTTATCGAGCAGACGGCGATATTCGCCTATCTTTACGGCAGCCTTCATTATCACATCCTCGACACCGAGCGACGTGTAGCGAACCCTTATAGCCTCGGTACATCCGCCGGTTATGATGGCAACGTGAATGCCACGCTTAACGGCAAGCTGAATGGCATATCCGTCCTTGATATTAACGGTGCGCATAGGCTCGCCGTTGGGATATGCCGTGATTGTCTCGCGACTGAGAACGCCGTCTACATCGAAGGCAATCATCTTTATTTTCGAAAGGTCGTAATTTATCATTTTGTTGATGTTTTGTAAATACTCTTGCTCAGCAACTCGTATATCTGCTGAAGCTCGGGACTGTAGGCGAGCAGAGCCTTCTGCTTGTCCATCACGTTACGGTCGAACCGAACCGCCGGACCAGTCTGCGCCTTGCGAGGCTCGAGCGTGTGAATCTTTGCAGCCGTCTCGTCGATAAGCGGAATCATTGTGCTGAACGGTATGTCGTGCTGCGCAAGCATCTCGGCACAAAGTGCATACATGTGGTTGGTGAAGTTGTTGGCAAAGACGGCCGCCAGATGCAGATACTTGCGCTGCTCGCCCGAAAAATGCCACACGCTCTGCGACACGGACGATGCAAGAGCCTCGACCACAGCCTCGTCGTCGGCATTGTTAGCCTCGACAAAGCATGGAATGACCGAGAAATCGACTTCCCTGCCCTTGCTGAACGACTGCATAGGATAGAGCACGCCAAACCGACGGCAATACCCCTCGAAAACCTGCATGGCGATGCTTCCGGCGGTATGCACAAAGAGTTTGTCTTCCCTTCCGCGGCAAATGTCTGAAACGCACTCTACAAGGGCAGAATCTTTGAGCGAGACGATGTAGATATCGGCTTCGGCACTAAGATTTGCCAGCGAGGTGGTGAAACCGGCGTTCAGTCTGTCGGCAAGAAGTCGGGCGTTCTCTTCGGTACGGCTAAAGACCTGCAAGATATCGTGCCCGGCGTTCTGCAAGGCACGGCTCAGGTGCGTTGCCAGATTGCCGGCACCAACCATTACGATTCTCATTTTGTGTTTCCGAACTTGTTGTAGTGAACCTGATTCCACAGCAGTTTGTCGTCCTCCATAGGCTTGCGCTCGGCTGCCTTGTGACCAACGCCGATGATGCTCAGAACCTCGAGGCTGTCGGGCAGTCCGAGGATGTTGTGAACGATGGTGTTGGCAGGCGTTCCGTCTTCTGCTGCGCGATTGCGAATCTGCGCCCAGCAAGAGCCAAGTCCGAGTTCTTCGGCCTGAAGCTGAATCATGAGCGATGCTATTGAGGCATCCTCAATCCACACGTCGTTTTCCGAAGGATTGGCGGTTACGACGATTGCCAGAGGCGCACCCTCGAGGAACTCAGCTCCCATCTTCTTGCAATGGGCAAGCAGCTTTATCGTTTCCTTGTCGTCGACAACGACAAAGTTCCAGTTTCTGATGCTCTTTGACGACGGGCTCATAAGTGCCGCGCGCAAAAGCGCCTTTACTTCGGGCTCGGTTACTTTCTCGTCGGTAAACTTGCGCATGCTGCGGCGCGTTCTTATCAAATCTTTGAAATCCATAGTTATTTGTTGTTTATTCCATATCCAAAAAGTGCGAAGTCGCCAAGGCACGGGTCGCCCGGAAAGATGTCGGCGAGGCTCTGCGTTATGCGGCGCGCGTTGGCAAGCGAGAACGACTCCCTGTCGATAAGCCCGAGTTCGAAAGCCTGACGGCACACATGAACATCGAGCGGAATGATGAGCTGCGACGGACTGTACTTAAGCCACAGTCCGAAATCGACCTCGCTGTCGCGCCTTATCATCCAGCGCAGAAACATGTTCAGCTTCTTCTGCGGACTCTTGTCGCTGACCTGCATAAACTGGCAGATGGCGCGAAACGGCGACTCGGCATCGAGCGTTAGAAGACAGTCTTCGAGCGAGTCGAAACGCGCGTAGCAGTCGTGCAGTTTCTGAAAGAATCCGTTGAAATCGGCATACATCAACATTCGGTAGAAACTTTCTTTTCTCCCTGCCTGAAAGTCGGTCTGCCATCGGCGGCTCATCACATAATCGTAGGGCGATGCGCCCATAATTGCGTGCAGGGCATCAGCCTTCAGCACAATCTGCTTTCGGTTTCCAAAGCTCATAAGCGCGGTAAGCAGTCCGCTTATCTCGATGTCGCGCCTCTGGGCAAAGCGGTGCGGAAACTGCACGGGGTCGTTTGCAACGAAGGCGGCCGTGTGATACTCAGCCGCCCATCGGCGCAAGCGTTCTGAAACGTCGCTGCGCATCGTCTTTTTATTTCTTTGTAAGCGCCACCTTGGCGTTTAGTCTGAAGTACCACTGACCGTTCTCGCGCTCCAGATATCCGTAGTGGTCGCGTTCAACGTTGCCGTGTACAAGTCGGGTATTGTTAAGAAGAAAGTTCTCGAACACCGCCCTGTCGTTTACGTTGTAGCACAGAGGCTTGCCACTGGCATCGACGAAGATGAAGCCGCTAACCACGCCCGTGAATCCGTCGAACACCTTTGTTGGGCGCATTCCCAGAGCTACCGCCATGAGGAACTGCTTAACCTTGTATTCGTAGTATCCGTGCTTCTCTATCAACTCGTCTTTTATCTTCAGAGGGTTCAGTTCCTTCATCTTGTCTACGAGGTCGCGCACGCGGCTTGTTCCGTCGAGATACATCATTCGTGTCATCTCGCCCAGAAGCCGAGGGAAGTGCAGGTCGATGAGGTTAAGGTTGCTGCGGAACACCTTGTCGGCAGCATCGTCGAACTTGAGCACGCCGCCCATAGCCTCTACCATCATCATTCGGCGCGCCACCGGATTCTCGCTCGCCTCGGTAGCGTTAATCTTGTTTACCGCCGGAGTAGGTATCTTTATTCCGTCGAGATGATACTTGATGTTGGCAGCGCGACCGCCGTCCATCAGAGGGTCCATCGTTCCTACGCGCGAGTAGATGCGGAATCCCATTGGCGGAACGCCCTGAGTGTAGAACACGATGAAGAGGTCGGTACGGTCTTCGGTCTGTGCCTCGAGGTTGAAGATTTTAACCGCGTCGAGAAACTCCTCAACGCCCTCTGGCGACTCGATGTCGTCTTCTTCAGAATGTCCCTTCATGGCTTCGAGCACCATCATAGCCACCGTTCCGAAATCCTCGCGCGGAATACGGTATTCGTCGCCCTCCTCGGGAACGATGCGCACGTCTTCATCCTCAATGAAATACGAACGGCTTCCGTCGTGCTCCTCTCGCTTGATGCAATGTATCGGAAAGAATCGCTTTGACGGTTTGCCCAGACTGTTGCCAAGTGTGACCTTACCGTCCTTTAGCAACGTGAAGAAAGTATACAACTCACTCCATTCTCTTTTCTTTGCTGTAAACATATATTTTCGAGTTTTGTTGCAAAATTAGGCATTTTTTTTCACACTTGCCACAGTTTTGGCAAAATGATATGGGGAGAAAGAGGGAGTTCTCGCGAATTCCGAAATTACACTTCCCATTATGAATTTTGAATTATGAATTGAAATTCTTCGTCGAACCTTCCCCCTTGCTACCGTCTTGCTATCCCCTTACTATCCCCTTGCTACCCCCTTACTATCGGCTTACCTCAATTCCAATTTCTACTTTCACAGAACTTACCATTCACCTAATCTGGCTATACCTTGCATATATCTTACATATAGCTTACATATACCCTACATATAGCCAACATATAGCTTACATATACCCTACATATAGCCAACATATAGCTTACATA
>JBGUGY010000386.1:0-5021 GCA_045111775.1 Bacteroidaceae bacterium
GGCAAATACTCGGCTATATTCAACTATTTCGACGGTCTGCTTGTAGGACTTACCGCCACGCCGAGAGACGAGGTTGACCGCAGCACCTACGAGACATTCCAGATGGAGCAGGGCGTGCCAAACTTTGCCTACGAGCTCGAGGATGCCGTTGCCGACCATTATCTTGTAAACTACATAGGCCTGAAGCGCGGTTCTTTGATTCTGAAAGACGGCATAAAATACGACAGGCTGAGCGACGAGGAGAAAAAGCAGCTCGAAAGCGTGTGGGAGTATGAGAAGGCAAGAAAGGCGATAAGCGACGAGGACTATCATCGTAACATACAGAACAACGAGATTTTCAGCTATATCTTCAACAAAGACACAATAGACCATGTTCTGCAAGACTTGATGGAGAACGGCTTGAAGGTGCAGAGCGGAGAGAGGATAGGCAAGACCATCATCTTTGCTTACAACCATCGTCATGCCGAAATGATTGTAGACCGCTTCTATGCTCTCTATCCCGAATATGCAGGCGAGAGCAGCGAGTTCTGCGCGCTTATCGACAACTATGTAACATATTCGAAAGACTTGATAGACAGGTTCGAGATAAGAGACGGAAATCCGCAGATAGCGGTATCGGTAGATATGCTCGATACGGGCATAGATGTTCCTGATGTGCTGAACCTTGTGTTCTTCAAGATTGTGAAGAGCAAGATAAAGTTCATGCAGATGATTGGTCGCGGCACTCGTCTGTCTGAAAATATATTCGGAAACGGAAAGCACAAGGAGTTCTTCTACATCTTCGACTGGTGCAGAAACTTCGAATATTTCGGAAATAATCCCGATGGGCAGAAGGTTGCCGTTGCCCAGTCGCTTACAGAAAAGATTTTCGCGCTAAGGGCAAGGATTGCCTTCTGTCTTCAGCATCAGAAATATCAGGAAAACCAGTATGCCAAGGGACTTCACGACGAGATAAAGACGCTTTTGTGGGGACAGGTTTCTGCTCTGTCCGACAGTCATATAAGTGTGCGTGAAAGGTGGGAGATGGTAAGCCATTTCAAAGGCAAGGAGGCATGGAACTATCTGTCGGAAGTAGATGTTGCCACACTCGGAAACGAAATTGCGCCGTTGCTGCCAAAGAATACTTTGGACGAGAATGCCAAGAAATTCGACTTGCTGGTATTGCTTATCGAACTTTCGCTTATCGACGGAGAGACAAATGCCGGCAGGGCTGTCAACTCGGTTCGGACAATAGCCGAGAAACTGCAGGAGAAAGCCACGTTGCCGCAGGTGCAGGCAAAGATGGGCACAATCAAGGAGGTGCTGTCGGATGTGGCATGGCAAAACGTTTCGCTTAGCTGGCTCGAAAAGGTGAGGAACGACCTCAGAGACTTGGTGAAGTTCCTTTTGGGGCAGGGTGGCAAGTGGTTCATGGTCGATATAGAGGACAGCATCTCGGACGAGGGCACGGTAGAGGGCATAACGCCGCGCGTGTCGTACAGACAGAGCGTGCTCGATTTTCTGGCAAATAACAGAAATCTGCCTGTGCTGAAAAAGATATACGACATGGAACAGCTTACAACAGCCGACATCGCCGAACTTGAACGTATATTGTGGAAGGAACTTGGCAGCAAGGACGATTACGACCGTTATACCAAGGGAATGATTTGCGGCAGTAATGTTGCCGTATTCATACGTTCGATGGTTGGCGTTGACAGAAAGAATGCGATAAGATGTTTCTCTAAGTTCATATCGGGTAGCGAACTGAATGCCGAGCAGGAAGATTTCCTGATGACGGTAATTGCCTATGTCTGCGAGAATGGAGACATAACAAAAGAAACGGTTGTGAACGAGCCTCCGTTCGACGAAAGACTGTCAGTCTTTGATTCGTATATGTTGCCGCTGGCAAAGTACATAGATAATATCCATTCGGTTATTACTCCAATAACAGCATAAGGTATACAAGAGTCTCACCCTTTCGGGCATGAGGCTCTTTTTTTTTGCCCCAAACCCGAAGGCATCCCGAAGGAAAGACGAGCCTTGTGTTGTTGGCATCTTGCCTTGCGAAACATTAGACATGGTAAACATTCTTTGCGACTTGAAATAAGCCCGAAAAGTCGCTTAGTTCTGCCGATTTTCTGCATACTTTTCAATAGCCTGCGTCCATAGTTCGAGTCGCAATTTCAGCTAAATAGAAAGCATAATTATGAATTATGAATTCTGAATTAAACTTTTTTCAATTTTCAATTCAAAATTGTCAATTGTCAACTGTGAATTGTCAATTGTAAGTTGTTCATCCATCTTGTTGATATACTGTTCGCCCGTTCTTTCTATGGCGGCAGAGTGACCGTTGAGCGCGGCGAAAGGGGCAAACTGGGCGGCGCGACTCTCCATCGACATGCGCGCGTGCGTTGCCGAAACATGATGCGGAAGTCCGATTATGTCGGCATATTGCCTCATTACCTCCGCTTCCTCGGGTGTTAAATCGTTGTTCATGCCTTGTGTCCTCCTATCTGTTGGTTACGCTCCTTTGCCGTTGCGCCCTCCTCGAAGTTCGTGCCTCGCAGAATGGCATTCTTTCCGAAGCGTCGCTTTATGTCGAGCATCGTTTCTTGTATCTTCCTTTCTTTTCTGAGTTGCTGTTCCTCCTGCCGCTGCTTCTCCTCAAGAGCCTCGTAGTCGGTAAAGAGGTCGAGTTGTACGGCTTCGTGCTTCTCTTCCAGACTATCCTCGCTGACGACATGGTTTGTCGTCAGATTGAGCCGCCTTATCAGCAGCTTAGGGTTTACAATCTGGTCGAAGAGGGTCGTTGCCGCGCCTATTATCATGTTAGACGATGACGTGTGCCTTCCGAGGTTGGCAGAGCCGTGTGCCGGCTTAGGAACAGCCCTTCCGTAGTGGTCGATGTGTATTGCGCCGTCGTATTTCGTGCCGTCAGCCAGACTCTCCACGTCGTAGCCGACGTAAAGCACAATCTGGTCGGTTACCAGATGCTTGTCTACGAGGTCGAGGGCGGCGGCATCAGCCATCTCCTTTACAACCACTCGCGCCTTGTCGAAGGTGTAGGGGCATGTAAGTACCTGACCGCTGCTGAGCGAGTTGCTCTCGGGCTTGTATGCCTTTATGTAGTCGATGGTGCATGGCTCCCAGCCCCATGCGTGGTCTATAATCAGTTCGGCATTAACGCCAAAAAGCTTGTAGAATAGTTCTTCGCGGTCGACCGACATCCGCGCAATCTTTCCCATCGTGTCTATGCCGTATGGCGCAAGCCTCTGCGCTATGCCCTTGCCGATGCGCCAGAAGTCGGTTATCGGCTTGTGGTTCCATAGCTTGCGGCGGTACGACATCTCGTCGAGTTCGGCAATACGGACGCCGTCCTTGTCTGCCGGGATATGCTTTGCCACAATATCCATAGCCACCTTGCAAAGGTACATGTTTGTGCCTATTCCGGCGGTGGCGGTAATGCCCGTCTGACTGAGCACGTCACGAATCATCTTCATGGCAAGCTCGTGCGCCGTTAGTTTGTACAGAGGTAGATAGTCGGTGGCATCGATAAACACTTCATCGATGCTGTAGACGTGGATGTCCTCGGGAGCGATGTACTTCAGGTAGATGCGATAAATCTTCGTGCTGTAGTCGATGTAATGCGACATACGCGGAGTGGCACGGATGAAATCCACCTCCCAGTCGGGATGCGCTTTCAGGTCGATGTCCGAGACCGATTTGCCGCCGAAGCGGAAGCCCGGAAGTTTTATGCGCCGTTCGTAGTTTACGGCATTTATGCGGCGCGTAACCTCGAAGAGCCTTGCCCTGCCTCCGATGCCGTATGCCTTTAGCGACGGAGACACGGCAAGGCAGATGGTCTTCTCGGTTCGGCTTACATCTGCCACGACAAGGTTGGTGGTGAGAGGGTCGAGCCCCCGCTCCACACATTCAACCGAAGCAAAATAACTCTTCAGGTCGATGGCTATGTATGTCCTTCCCCGAGCGTCCTTCATCTCATTCTTTTATTTGCCGAAGAGGGCTGCAACCTTCTCGAGCCAGATGCGGTCGGTCTCGTCGAACGTGCCGAGTTCCTTGCTGTCAATATCGAGCACGGCAGAAACGCTTCCGTCCTTGAATATCGGGACTACGATTTCAGACCTCGACATGCTGCTGCATGCGATATGTCCCGGAAACTGCTCTACGTCGGGCACTACAATCGTCTCGGCGTTCTGCCAAGCCGTTCCGCACACGCCCTTGCCCTTCTTTATTCGCGTACATGCCAGCGGACCTTGGAACGGACCGAGCACCAGCACGCCGTCTATAACGCGGTAGAATCCAGCCCACAGAAAGCCGAACGTGTCCATTAGGCACGCACTCACGTTTGCCATGTTTGCAATCTCGTCGCTTTCGCCCTCAACAATAGCCTTTAGTTGCGGATAAAGCGTAGAATACTTCTCTTCTTTATTGCCTCCTGCAATAATTAGGTTTTCAGACATAGTTGTTTTGTTATTTTTGTTTGTCGTTATAATTCGATGCAAATATACAAAGTTTATCGTTGGCAAAGGGTAAATTATACGCATATTTATTTACGCGAGTTCGGGATTAAATTCAATACAAACCTTAGTTTTGTAACGTGTATTTATTTTGTGGTAGTTGTAATGTTTGTCATCTATGCGTTATAGACGCAGAAAGCGTCTCCGCTTAATAACCGTAGGTCGAACAACCTGCGGAATTGGAGCTATCAACGGTAAGCACTCTGAAGGAGTGCCCCATTAGTTGCAACGGGCGACCGTTTTCAGCGTCATTGAGAATAATCATTTCATGATATTGGAAAATTGGGTTCTTCGTAAATGCATCAATATACGCTTCTCGAACCTTCCGTCTTGCTACCTCCTTGCTATCCCCTTGCTACCCTCTTGCTATCCCGTAGCTTGAAAGCTGCTTTTTGGACTATTTTCTGCATAATGATACATGATTTCGCATATTATTACTAATCCGCGTCGAACTCGCGTTTTTTTTGCAGATGCTGAATTCTTTCGTCCCTTTGGTTACAAGCG
>JBGUGY010000387.1:0-9136 GCA_045111775.1 Bacteroidaceae bacterium
GCCACCGAGGTGGTTTCGGAGAACGAGTTCTTCGACTACGACGCCAAGTACAACGGTCAGGTTCAGGAGATTACGCCTGCCCGTCTGTCTGACGCGACAACAGCCAAGGTGCGCCAGATGGTTTCTGAAATCTACGACATTCTGCACGCCAACGGCATAATCCGCATAGACTTCATCATTACAAAAGATGCCGAGGGCAACGACAAGCCTATGCTGATGGAGATTAACACTACACCCGGCATGACTGCCACAAGCTTCATTCCGCAGCAGGTAAAGGCTGCCGGTCTGAACATGGGCGACGTGCTGAGCGACGTGATAGAAAACCAGTTCTAACAACCGACTAACAACTTTAATCATGACTATTCCTGAAGAATTCAACGACATACGGCCTTACACTCCCGAGGAGTTGCCAGCCGTGTATCAGGAACTGATAGCCGACGAGGAATTCAAGGCTGTAATGGCAAAGGTGATGTCCGACGTTCCGTTCGAGATGCTTGCAAAGCAGCTTTTGCAGTGCAAGACTAACCTCGAGTTTCAGAAAGCACTCGTCTACCCTCTCCTGAAGAGTCTCGTAGCAAAGTGCGGCAAAGGCATGGAGATGAATGCCGACAGTCTTACCGACCGCGACAAGCATCACACCTTCATCTCTAACCACCGCGACATCGTGCTCGACTCGGCACTTCTGTCGGTTCTTCTTGTAGACAATGGCTTCGACACAACGGTAGAGATTGCCATCGGCGACAACCTCCTTATCCGCCCTTGGATAAAGAAGATTGTGCGCATAAACAAGAGCTTCATCGTGCAGCGCGCACTAACCATGCGCCAGATGCTTCAGGCATCGGCTACGATGAGCCGATACATGCACTTTGCCATCAACCATAAGAACGAGAACATCTGGATGGCGCAGCGCGAAGGCAGAGCCAAGGACAGCAACGACCTTACTCAGGACAGCATCCTGAAGATGCTTGCAATGGGCGGCGAGGGCGACATCATAGACCGTTTGAAGGACATGAACATCGTTCCGCTGAGCATCTCGTACGAGTTCGACCCATGCGACTATCTTAAAGCCAAGGAGTTCCAGCAAAAACGCGACAACCCAGATTTTAAGAAGAGCCAGCAGGACGACCTCGACAACATGAGCATCGGCATCTACGGATTCAAGGGACATATCCACTATCACACCGCGCCTTGCATTAACGAGTGGCTCGACACTATTGACCGCAGCACTCCTAAGACCGAGATTTTCGGCATGATTGCAAAGCACATCGACAAGGGTATACACTCGAACTATATGCTCTATCCTTGCAACTACATCGCGATGGACGAGCTTACAGGCTCGGACTCATCAGACAAGTACACAGCCGAGGACAAGGCTTTCTTCGAGAAATATCTGGCAGGACAGATTGCAAAAATCGACCTCCCGAACAAAGACGAGGCATTCTTGCGCGAGCGCATACTTACAATGTATGCCAACCCTGCAATAAACAAGGCAAAGGCTTTGTAGCATAATATCAGCAATCTATACGGCGGAGTAATCTAAATGTTCGATTACTCCGCTTTTTTATTGCAAAATAATCAACGTTTTTTTAGGAAATAACAAAAATAATAGTTTATTTTGCACCTCAGTAGAACAGAGGGGTGCCCTGAACGTCTTTCAAGGCTGAGATTATACCCTAAATACTTGATCCGGTTAATACCGGCGAAAGGACATGTTTCAAAGCCTCACCGCACACTTTGTTTCTACAGAATTTAGAACGAAACAAAATTCATTGTGCATGAAAATAACCGTAAACAATAAGGAAACAGAGTTCGACGGCACAAGCGTGAGCGACCTTGCCGCACAGCTCCAACTGCCCGAAAAGGGCGTGGCAGTAGCCGTAAACAACGAGATGATTCCACGTTCGGAATGGAGCGCCACACCGCTTGCCGAGAATGCCAGCGTGGTGATAATAAAAGCCGCATGCGGCGGATAATATTCTGAAAAACTTAAACTTATATAAATGGAGAAATTAGTAATTGCTGGCAAGGAATTTGGCTCGCGCCTGTTTCTTGGCTCTGGAAAGTTCAGCTCAAACCAAGTGATGGAAGAGGCTATCAAGGCTTCGGGCACAGAGATGGTTACGCTTGCCATGAAGCGCATTGAGCTTGACGACAAAGAAGACGATATGCTTAAGCACATTGCCCACCCTAACATACAACTTCTGCCTAACACATCGGGCGTGAGAGATGCCGACGAAGCGGTATTCGCCGCACAGATGGCTCGCGAGGCTTTCGGCACTAACTGGCTGAAGCTCGAGATTCATCCCGACCCTCGATACCTTCTGCCCGACTCAGTAGAGACTCTGAAGGCTACCGAGAAACTCGTGAAACTGGGCTTCGTGGTTCTTCCATACTGTCAGGCAGACCCTGTTCTGTGCCGTCAGCTCGAAGAGGCTGGCGCAGCAACCGTAATGCCATTAGCAGCACCTATCGGCACAAACAAGGGTCTTGAGACAAAGGAGTTTATACGCATCATCATCGAGCAGGCTGGCGTTCCGGTGGTTGTAGATGCCGGCATCGGCGCACCAAGTCACGCAGCCGAGGCAATGGAGATGGGCGCATCGGCCTGCCTCGTAAACACGGCAATATCTGTTGCAGGCAATCCTGTTGAGATGGCAAAGGCTTTCAAACTGGCTGTAGAGGCTGGCAGAATGGCTTACGAGAGCGGATTGGGCGCAGTAACATCGGGCAACTTGGTGGCATCGGCATCATCGCCGCTAACCGCCTTCCTTAACGACTAACAGAAAGAGAAAGATGTTTTCAGACGAATTGGAAAAGATTGACTGGGACGAGACAACCCGGAAAATCATGTCGAAGACCGATGCCGACGTGCGACGCGCGCTGACAAAGAGCCATTGCGACGTTGAGGATTTCATGGCTCTGCTCTCTCCTGCCGCCGAGCCTTATCTCGAGCAGATGGCTCAACTGAGCAAAAAATATACCGAGGAAAGATTCGGCAACACTATGTCGATGTTCATTCCGCTATACATAACAAACTCGTGTTCAAACTCTTGTGTTTACTGCGGATTTCACGTCAGCAACCCAATGCCGCGCGTAATCCTCACACCCGAGCAGATTGAGAACGAGTACAAGGCGATAAAAGAGATTGCACCTTTCGAAAACATTCTGCTTGTCACGGGCGAGAATCCGGCAAAGGCTGGAGTGCCTTATCTGGCAAAGGCTCTGGACATTGCAAAGAAATATTTCTCGAACCTGAAGATTGAGGTCATGCCTCTCGCTGCCGAGGAGTATGCCGAGCTGCGCGAGCACGGTCTGAACGGCGTCATCTGCTTTCAGGAAACGTATCACAAGGCAAACTACAACATCTATCATCCACGCGGCATGAAGAGCAAGTTTGAATGGCGCGTAAATGGTTTCGACCGTATGGGACAGGCTGGAGTGCACTCCATAGGCATGGGCGTGCTGATTGGACTGGAGAAGGAATGGCGCACGGACATAACGATGATGGCTTACCATCTGCGCTATCTTCAGAAGAAATATTGGCGCACTAAATACTCGGTGAACTTTCCGCGTATGCGCCCGGCACAGAACGAGGGCTTCCACCCTAACTGCTACATGACGGACAAGCAGCTTGCTCAGGCTACTTTCGCAATGCGAATCTTCGACCACGATGTAGACATCAGCTACTCAACACGCGAACCTGCCTTCATCCGTAACAACATGGCTATGCTTGGCGTTACCACGATGAGTGCCGAGAGTCGCGTAAATCCGGGCGGATATCACACTTATCCGCAGGCATTGGAGCAGTTTACGGTGAGCGATAACCGCAAGGTTGGCGACATCATCGCCTCGCTGAAGGCTGTAGGCCGCGAGCCTGTATGGAAGGACTGGGACGCAAGTTTCGACCACAAGGCTTCGTGAGTTGAAAGTTGAAAATTTTTAATTGACAATGGACAGTTGACAATTTTTCTTTTGAAAGTTGAAAATTGAAAGTTGAAAATTCAGAATTAATAGTTCTTTTTAAAGAATTTAGATTTTCGAGTTTCTACGACTTTTTACAACCGCAACAACACAATCAACTTTTATACAATAGCAAGACTCGCAACCGCCTTATGTGCAGTTGCGAGTCTATTTTTTCGAATTTATCAAAATGGGGAATTTTGATGATTATTTTGTGGCTAACTTCGTCCCCAAGTTAAGACTAATTTGTTGTCTGAACTCTGTTAGCTTGCTATCGAAAGGGCGCAAGATTTCGTCTTGGGTGTGACTTTGGAATTTGTAGTTTCCACCGCTGAAAAAGAGTATGTTTTTCCTTTTTAAAGACTTTTCCATCCCAATTGAGGTTCTTGCCTTTTACATAGAGATACGGACATTTTACCTTACATCGCGAAAAGAAGATATCGTTGATTTCGGGTAGAAAGATGTCAATTCTATTTGTTCCCTTGTCAATACTCAGTTCTGAATAATAGAAAAATATAGAAGAATAACTTTTACGTTCTATCATTGCTCCTCCGCAATGAACTTTTGGCAATACAGTTGGATGAATGCAGAAAATATATCTGCTACATTTTGGAATAGTCACCTTGTTATCTCCATTTACATTGACTCGATATAAAACATCTTTAGAAGCATTATATCCAACCCAGATATCCAAGTCTTTATGTTTATAAGGCATTATGAAGTAGATTTTTACAGAATCATCGTCACGCTTCTCATAAGATTTTTTTACAGACCACGTTTTGTAACAATCATCACGATTTATAGCCTTTACCTTATAGCTATTCTCACCTGCATTTTTGATTGAGCATATTGCAAGAGTGTCAAAACCATACCTACACGAATCCACAGGAGACATAAGATACATTTTCTCACCAGATACAATAAACCTCTCTCCGTCATTGTTTTGATATCTGCCATCAATGCTCTGCGAGAATGACGGTAGGCAAGCTAACAACAGAAAGAACAGTATTTTTATTTTCATTTACCGACTATTTTTTTGCAAAAATATCACATTTCAGTCCATAAGATGGACTTATGCTATAGTTTTCAAATCCGAATTAAGAATAATTAACATAGAAAAGCAAATAAAGTCTTATTTAGCATTACATCATAACGTCTTATAATTTGTATCTTTGCTCACAATTAAACTCAAACGAAACCCGTACAAAAACAAGACCAACATGAAGCATTGGCTTTACATCATCGCATTATTTTGTATTTTTGAGACAGCATCGGCTCAATATATCAACATGCCATTTCCAGAACATCGTCACTCGTACATATACCAAGAAGCAAAGAAAAAATACGGCAAAAGAATAGAGGGTATTCATTGGAATTATATCGACAGTTTACAATACAACAAAGACAATGACACGATTTTCATTATGCAAGAGACTGGAATTCTTGGTGAATTTGATTTCAGAATATGGAACAGCAAGATGTTCCTATTCTATGGCTTTAAAAACGAAACATTTGTAAGAGTTGACAGAACAGGTTTATCAAAATATGCAATACAATTGGTAAACGACTGGAACATCGATAAAATTAAAGAAGAAGATGCAAAAGGAGCGAGATTTATTCCCAGCTATTCTATTGATGCCCTAAGAATTATCCTAAAAAATGGGACTTGTACAGTCGACTATATAGATTTTGTCGACTTTGATAATGATGAAAACAGAGATATAGACTATTTTGAGATATCACTGGACTATATCTATTCGCAAACTCGGGATTAAATCGAGAAACTACGGTTAATGAGCGGAAAGTCTTTCTGCGTCTTATCCCCCAAAACTTTTTCCCAAACAAGCGCATCTATATAAAAACGCCTCGGCTTGCCAACAAAAAAAGACAAGCCGAGGCGTTCTAAAATAAAAAAACTATATTCTTACGGCAGTACCGCTACAACTTACCATAAGCATGCTGCCCTTTGCGCCTATAGCCTCGTAGTCGAGGTCGATGCCAACGATGGCGTTTGCGCCCAGTTTTGCGGCACGCTCGCTCATCTCCTTCAGCGCAGCTTCCTTTGCCTCGATAAGAGTCTGCTCGTAGCTCGAAGAACGACCTCCGAAGAAATCGTGCAGCGATGCTGTAAAATCCTTTATGAAATTGGCGCCGATGATAACTTCGCCAGAAACCAAGCCCAGATACTGCTGTATCTGATGGCCTTCGAGTGTTGGTGTTGTTGATAATAACATGATAATTACGATTAAATGATTAATATTTTCTGCTGAAAAGCTATCGGTCGAAACTTACCGCCTCGCCTATGCAACTGCGGTCAACGCCTTGTTTGATGTCGAATACCTTGTTGCCGTTGCAGTAGGTGGCATAAACCTGATGATGGAACTTTCTGCCCTCGAGCGGACTCCATCCGCACTTGCTTATGATGTCGCTCTGCTTCAAAGTCCAGTCAGCCTCGCGAACGATGACGAAATCAGCCTTGTAGCCCACCCTTATGTAGCCTCGGCGACGGATGCCGAAGAGCGATGCCGGGTTGTGGCACATCAGTCTTACAGTCTGAATGGCTGCCTGCTGGCGGTCGTTTTTGCAGAGTGTCGTCATAAGGTCGAGCATCGATACGAGCGAGAACTGAAGCATCGGCATTCCGCTCACCGCCTTGGCACATCCGCCCTCCTTCTCGCTTAGCAGATGCGGAGCGTGGTCGGTTCCCACAACGGCAATGCGTCCGTCGAAGAGTGCCTTCTGAAGTGCCTTCTGATGTTCCTCGCCCTTGATGGCAGGATTGCATTTTATGCGTGTACCAAGGGTCTGATAGTCGGCATCGTTAAACATAAGATGCGACACGCAAGCCTCGGCTGTGATATTCTCGAACTTCTCTTCGCCATTGCCGCCAAGAGCCGCCTTCGACTTCGGGATGAGTTCGAGTTCGTCGGCAGTTGTGATGTGTGCCACATGCAGTCGCGCGCCAGTCTCCTTTGCCAGCTTCACGGCAAGTTTTGTGCTCTTGAGGCAAGCCTCAACGCTTCGTATCTCGGGATGGAACTTAACATCGGGATCTTCGCCGTGGTGCGATTTGTACTCGGCCATGTTGGCGTCGATAATCTCTGTATCCTCGCAATGGGTCATTATCGGCAGAGGACTTTCCTTGAAGATAGTCTTGAGCGACTCGTAGTTGTCGACAAGCATATTTCCTGTTGATGAGCCCATGAACACCTTTACGCCGCACACCTTTTTCTTGTCGAGTTGTTTAAGCATCTCGGTGTTGCTGTTCGTTGCTCCGAAGAAGAACGAATAGTTAACGTGGCTGCACTCGGCGGCATGGCGGAACTTTTCGTTAAGGTCGTCGATGCTCACGGTCTGCGGCTTGGTGTTTGGCATGTCGAAGAAGGTTGTAACGCCTCCTGCGGCAGCAGCGGCCGATTCGCTCTCCATATCTGCCTTATGGGTTAGTCCGGGGTCGCGGAAATGAACGTGGTCGTCAATCACTCCCGGCATCAGCAGCATTCCTTGGCAGAAGATTATTTCAGCCCCCTGCTCCTGTGCCTCGTGCACAAAATCATTGTACACGGCAGCACCCTCATCAATATATACAATCTTGACGATAATGTTATCATAGACCAAAACGGAGCCCATTGCACATGTGCCCTCGTTTACAATCATAGCATTGTAAAAAAACTTTTTTCCCATGGTTTCAGAAATTCACAGATGCAAATTTAATGAAACCTAAGTTAAAAAACAACCAAAATTTATAAATATTTACAATCTTTACGGCATTTTAAAAGCATTACGTATGAAGAAACTATTATTTCTGTTATCAGTCCTTGTGGCAAGCACGGCAACGGTGCTTGCTCAGGTTGAACGTCCGAAAATCGTTGTAGGCATTGTTGTTGACCAGATGAGATGGGATTACCTGATGCGCTACAACGACCGCTACTGCGACGGCGGATTTAAGCGCATGATGCGCGAGGGAGTGAGTTGCAACAACATGATGATCAATTATATCCCGACAATCACAGCCGTGGGACACGCATGTATCTTCACAGGCTCGGTGCCTGCGCTCACGGGCATCACGGGCAACAGCTTCTTTATCGAGCAGGAGCAGCGCAAGATTTACTGCTGTCAGGACGACTCGGTCGAGAGCGTAGGCTCTAAGAACGCGGCAGGAAAGATGTCGCCTCACAACCTGCTCGTTACAACCATTACCGACGAGCTGCGTCTGGCTTACAACTTCCGCAACAAGACTATCGGCGTTGCGCTGAAAGACCGCGCCGCCATTCTTCCGGCAGGACACACAGCCAACGGAGCATATTGGTACGACACAAAGGATAACTGCTTTATTACAAGCACTTACTATATGAACGAGTTGCCTAAGTGGGTAAAAGATTTCAACAAGCAGGAACTGGGCAAGAAATACCTGAAACAAGGCTGGGGCAACCTACTCTTCGACGAGAGCACATACGTTCAGAGCACGAAGAAGGCTAGTCCTTACGAAGCGGAACTCGACCCTAAGGAGATAAAGCACACGCATTGGGGCAACAATCTTACCCTCGCCATGGCAAAGGCTGCCATAGAGGGCGAAAAACTCGGTCAGAACGGACTTTGCGACTTCCTGACCGTTAGTTTCTCGGCTCCCGATGCCATCTCACACTTGGTTGGCCCAAACTCAATATTGATGGAAGACTGCTATCTGCGCCTCGACCGCGAGTTGGCTGATTTCTTCAGCTATCTCGACGGAAAATTCGGCAAGGACGGATATCTTGCCTTCCTCACAGCCGACCACGCCGGAGCGCACAATCCGTCTTTCCTTATCGACAATAAGCTGCCAGGCGGCGCATGGGACGACAAAGCCGCATGCAATGAGCTGAACAAGGCGATAAACGAGAAGTTCGGCTTGAAGGACGATGTGGTGATGAGTGCGAAGAATTATCAGATTCATCTTAACCACCGTGCCATCGACGAGCAGAAGGCTGATGCAGCCGCTCTGAAGAAGTTCATCATTGAGCAGATGCAGAAGCGTCCAGACATTCACTACGCATTCGACATAAACAATATGCCCGAATATCTGCCTGCACGCATAAAGGAGCAGGTGGCAAACGGCTACAATCCTAAGCGCAGCGGCGAGATTGCACTCATTCTCGAAAACGGATACAGCGAGCTCATAGACAAGCGCAACGGCATC
>JBGUGY010000388.1:0-5841 GCA_045111775.1 Bacteroidaceae bacterium
ACGCTTCTTTGAACACTGTTTACTACGTTCTTGCTAACAAGAAGACTTTGAAGCAGAACAACATCCTTAAGAGCGGTGACGTTTTGAAGAACGGTGACTTCAACAACTCATTCTTCACTAAGGGCGACCTTCGTAAGATCACTACTATCCAGACTAACTCTAAGAAGGCTACTATCATGACTAGCCACCCATCTGACTCATATACTCTTGAGAAGAATGGTAACAAGGAGTATGTTCTTACTATCACTAACCAGGCTAAGTTCTGGAGCATTTCTAAGTACTTGGTTATCGTAACAAAGTAATCTGAAATAAAGAATGTTTCATATAGAGAGGCTCACTTGTTGAGCCTCTTTTTTTTGTCCCTGTGCGGAAAAGAACGAATTTTTACCGCATATTTATGATTTTTGATACCATAAGTTAGGTAAAAATGAAAAAATGTAGCAAATCGCTAATTTTTTCTTACACTTTTTAGTAGAAATGCAAAAAATATACATATCTTTGCAATCTGTAAACCGGAAGTAATTTCCGATACTTTTACGAAGAGGTTCAAATTAAGGTATAAATAGAAACAAGTATAAGTTATTTTTTTAGGAGAGATTAATTATGAGAAGTAAATTATTGCTGTTATTGGCTTGCTTCATTTTTGTAGTAGGCACAGTAACTGCTCAGACCTCAAATGTTACAGGAACTGTAATTTCTGAAGAGGATGGGCAACCCGTAGTGGGCGCTTCTGTTTTGGTTGTTGGTACACAGTTGGGTACTGTAACTGATGTAAATGGTAAGTTCGCTCTTTCTGGACTTCCAAAGTCTGCTAAGCACTTGCAGGTGTCTTACATTGGTATGATGACCGAGACAGTAGCAATTAAGAGTAACGTAAAAGTTGTTCTGAAGTCAGATTCTAAGGCTTTGGATGAGGTAATGGTTGTTGCATACGGTACAGCCAAGAAATACTCTTTTACAGGTTCGGCTTCTGCGTTGAAGGACAAGGAAATGTCTGCTGAAAAGGGTTCTTTGGTTAAGTCATTGGAAGGAAAGATGGCTGGTGTACGTGTAGGTGCTGCTATGGGTGATCCAGGTGCTGACCAGAAGATTTTGATTCGTGGTATCGGTTCTATTGATGGTTCAACACAGCCTCTTTATGTAATTGATGGTGTTCCTGTATTGAGTGCTTCTGATGATTATATGTCATCAAGTGGCGTTCACTCACAGAGTATGCTTTCTACTTTGAACCCTAACGATATTGAGAGCATGACTGTATTGAAGGATGCTGCTGCTTCTTCTCTTTACGGTTCACGTGCTGCCAATGGTGTCGTTGTTATTACAACAAAGAAGGGTAAGACTGGTAAGACAAATATCCACTATGATATGCAGATTGGTTCAAGCCAGATTGCCGTTAAAGATGCTTTCAAGACAATGAATGCTGCTCAGTTGAAGGAGTATTATACTGATGCCTTGACAAACTATTTGAAGTTGAACTATAGTGAGGCACTTTTGCAAAAATATTATGGTACAACTGATTATGTAGCTGCAGGTAAACTTGAGGCTGCTGATGGCTGGTTCCACGATTACGAAGGAACAACAGATACAAACTGGTATGATCAGGTTTATCACAATGCACTCTCACAGGATCATCAACTTTCTATGGATGGTGGTACTGACAAGACTAAGTTTTTTGTAAGCTTTGGCTATAATAACACTGAAGGTGTTGTTAAGGGTAGTGAGTTCGAGCGTTATAGCGGTCGTGTAAACTTGGATCATGAAGTAAATAATTGGTTGAAGATTGGTGTTAAGCAGATGGTTTCATTCACCAATTCTAAGGGTTATCGTGATCAGGGCGACCAGAGTCAGGGTTTTGCAACTTCTTGCCCTTGGTCTGTTCTTTACTCTATGGATCCAACTTCACCTTTGTATAACGAAGACGGTTCTTATGCTAATGCTGGTTTCGGTAAGGCTGATAATCCTAACAACCTTTTCCGTAACGATTTGAATGCAAACTCTCAGTTTACGCAGAACGAAATGTTGCGTAGCCTTTCAAATGCAAGTGCTGAGGTGAAGCTTCCTTATAACTTTGTTGTTCGTGAGATATTTGGTTATGACTACACAAACAACAAGATGCTTGAGTTCTGGGCTCCGGAAAGTTTGGATGGTGAGTCTTTGAGCGGTTTGGGACAGCGTTGGGATTATACCAACAAGACCCTCACTTCTTCAACAACTTTGAATTATGCAAATACATTTGGCAAGCATAGTATTAGTGCAATGGCTGGTTATGAGTATGAGAGCCGCAAGTTGAACTATTTTACAGCTTCTGCAAAGAACTATATTACTTATAAGCTTCCAGAGTTGTCAAATGGTCAGTCTTATAATACTGGCAGTTCTGCATATGGTTCAAAGATGAGTTCATGGCTTGGCAAGGCAGATTACAATTATAACGATACTTACTATGTTTCTGCAAGTTTCCGCTCTGATGGCTCTTCTCGTTTGGCAAAGGATAACCGTTGGGCAAGTTTCTGGTCTGTATCTGGTGCTTGGCGTCTGACAAAGGAGGCATTTATGCCAGATTCTCCTTTGTTCACAGATCTTAAGCTCCGTGCTTCTTATGGTACAAATGGTAACCTTCCTACGGATTTCTATGAGTATATGAAAACTTATGCAACAACTGGAGGCTATGGTGAAACTGGTGCGCTTTACTGGAATAAACTTGGTAATCCAGATTTGACATGGGAGAAGTCAAAGAACTTTAACGTAGGTTTTGATTGGAATATCTATAATCGTGTAAACGTTACTTTGGAATACTATAATAAGTTGACAGACGACTTGCTCTTCTCAACTCCAACATCTTACGTTATAGGTTTCGGTAGCCAGCTTACTAATGTTGGTAAGCTGAAGAACTCTGGTGTTGAGTTCTCTGTTTCTTCTTTGAACTTCAAGACAAAGGATTTCTCATGGACAACAGATTTCAACCTTACATGGCAGAGTATCAAGGTTGACAAACTTCCAGACGGAGAGGATGTTCAGTATGGTGATGGTAATATGTACCTGCTCCGTGAAGGTGAGTCAATGCACACATTCTATTTGCCAAAGTGGAAGGGCGTAAACCCAGAGACTGGTCTTGGTGAGTTCTGGGCAGACCCAGATGATGAGTCTAAGGGGGTAGTTAACAAATACGCTCAGGCAGGTAAGGGAATCGTTGGTAAGGCTGTACCTGATGTTCTTGGCGGTATGACAAACACATTCAGATATAAGGACTTTGATTTGTCTTTCATGATTTCTTATCAGTTTGGTGCTTCTTTGTTCGATTATCCGGGTTATTTCTTGCAGTATAGCGATGGTGTACGTGTAGGAAACTTCAATATGAATGCATGTGTAGCCGGAAACTACTGGAAGCAGCCGGGTGATGTGGTTGAATACCCAATGCCAATTTATGGAAACCCATATCGTTGGGACAAGTTCTCATCTCGTGAGATTCGTTCAACCGACAATATCCGCGTTCGTGATATTACTTTGGGCTATAATGTAAACGTGCCTGCATTGAAGCAATATATCAGCAGTCTTCGTGTGTATGTTCGTACAACTAACCCATTCTTTATCTACAACGCTACAAAGGATATAGATCCTGATGTTGATGTAAACGGTTATCGTCAGACTGATACTCCTACAACTCGTCAGTATCTGTTTGGTTTGAATTTAACATTCTAATTAATCAATTAAGGAAAATAGATATGAAAAAAATATATTTGGCATTGAGTCTTTTTGCCGGACTCGCTTTGACCTCATGTAATCTTGATGAGTCGCCTTCTACAGCTATGCCACTTGATGAAGGTATTACATCAGAAAAAGATTTGGAGAGTGCGGTTAAAGGTGTTGGCTATCTTCTTACAGAAGATCGTATGCTATATGCTTCAGAGTATGGATTGTATGCAGACTTTCTTACTAATGATTTTGCAGTTATAGATGATAATGGACAGTCCTCTGCAATTTCACGTTATACTCTTACTCAGAATGATGCTCTTCCTGAAAATGCATATTGTTATATGTACAAGGCATTGGCAAATGCAAATTTGGCATTGAAGTATTCTGAGACTCTTCCTGCGGATTCTACAGTAAGTGAACTTCGTGGTCAACTATATGCTTGGCGTGGTCTGCTTCATTTCGACTTGGCTCGTATGTTTGCGCATATCCCAACTTCTGTTGACGATGTAAACGCAAAAGCTTCTGGTATCGTGGTTACTACTCAAGTTCAGCCCGTAGATTTTAAGGGTACACGTTCTACCTTGAAAGAGACTTACGATCAGATTATTGCTGATTATTCAGAGGCTTTGAAGTTGATGGATAAGGGCTGCAAGAAGAAAAATGGTTTCTTTAACTATTATGCAGCTTTGGCTCTTCGTGCTCGTGCTTATCTCTATATGGGTGAGAATGAAAAGGCACTTGCTGATGCAAAAGAGGTTATCGCTGATGGCGGTTACGAGCTTTACACAATCAAGGATTATGCAAGTGTATGGGACAAAGAGGCTACAAGCGAGTCAATCTTTGAGTTGTTGATTACATCAAACCATAATCCTCAGCGTAATAGTATTGGTTATTATACTGATGCTTCTGGTTATGCAGAGTGTGGCTTCAATACAGAAGGCAAGCTTTACAAGTATCTTACAGAGAATTCTAATGATGTTCGCAGCAAGTTGATAAAGGTTGGTAAGGTTAACAAAAATGCTGCCGACTCTTACTATCCAGCGAAGTATCCGGGTCGCGAAGGCATCTATGTAAACAATCCAAAGATTATCCGTCTTTCAGAGGTTTACTTGATTGCTGCCGAGGCATCTGTTAAGTTGGGTAATGCCGAAGAAGCTGCTTCTTACATCAACGCTATCGAGAGAAATCGTGTGGCAGACTATCAGGATGTTGCTTCTGTAACTATTGATGATGTAGTCTTTGAGTATGAGAAGGAACTCTTCGCTGAGAACCAGATTGCTTTTGCTTACTGGCGTAACAGAATGAGTGTAACAAATCAGTTGAATAAGGTTATCAATTACGACGATAACAGAACTATTCTGCCAATCCCACAGCGTGAGATTGATTACAACCCAGCTCTGGAGCAGAATCCAGGTTATGGAATGTAATTCAGAATCGCTGATTTAATATTCAGATATAGAGGATGTGTCATTTTTTTGACACATCCTTTTTTTTGTTTGTATTGCTTGTACTTGCATAATTTGTAATTGGTATGCAAATAAACTCACCTAAGTTCAGCAGAATTAGTAAATCGTCAGCAAATAAGTTCCCAAAAAGTTCAGCAGAATCTTTTTAGATAGCCTTCGAGTGCCCCCTTAAGTCCAGCGGAAATTGTAGTTTGGTTGCAAATAAACTTCGAGTCCCCCAAACGGTCCAGCAGAATTTGTAATTCTGCTGTAAATGAAAAAACGGGAATTTGCAATTCCCACCTTTGAAAAACTGTCTTTAATTCGTGTAATCAGTTAGTTAATTGAGTAAATGTTTTTGTTGTGTCTACAATTGTTAAGATAAAAAGTAATCGGTGG
This sequence comes from Bacteroidaceae bacterium, assembly GCA_045111775.1. GTDB lineage: Bacteria > Bacteroidota > Bacteroidia > Bacteroidales > Bacteroidaceae > Ga6A1. The sequence continues at coordinate 5,535 of JBGUGY010000388.1, forward strand.
GAATTGCAAATTCCCATAATTTTCCGCTGCCGAATTCGGAAATTCGGCAGAACGAAGGGAATTTGTAGTTAGTCTGCAAATAAACTTCGAGTGCCCCAAACAGTTCAGCAGAATTTGTAATTCTGCTGTGAATGAAAAATGGGAATTTGCAATTCCCACCTCTGAAAAACTATCTTTAATTAGCGTAGTCAGTTACAATTTCATGAGTTGTTCTGTTTACGTTATTCACCATTATGGTAAATAAAAGCGGTGGGAATTGCAAATTCCCATAATTTATATGCTGCCGAATTCGGAAATTCGGCAGAAC
>JBGUGY010000389.1:0-2631 GCA_045111775.1 Bacteroidaceae bacterium
AGTAGAACCATCAACAGTATGCACTCTGAAGGAGTGCCCCATCAGTTGCAATGGGCGACCGCTTTCAGGGTCGATGATATTCGTTTCATTCCAGTCCGCAGATCCTACGGATGCTGCGGTTACTGAGAGGTGACGCTTTCAGCGTCATCCCTAATCTATTATCAGAAAAGGGAGTTTCTTATCCCGAACTCACCTGTTTCTTGCAAGGCTGCACCTTATTGGCATTACAAATGTTTTATCTTACAAGGATTACCAACTATCCAGAAAGCCGTTTTTACAGATTCTTTTTCAATCCATTTGAATTATGAATTTTTCAACTTTCCGAATTGCGTTACAGTTACAGTTGTTACAGTTGTTTTTTGGAGGGTAGTACAAACATTTATTCAGTCTAGATTACGTACTTCCGAAAGTCACAAACCTTCCCCAAAAAAATTGTCAATTGTCAACTGTCAATTGTGAATTCTCAAATTGTGAATTCTCCAATAACACATTTCAGAAATCATCCATCGGATAACGCACGCCCCACTTTCGGCGCAAACCGTCCATCAGCTGCATTATGTAGAGAGTTTCGTCGAGCGGCATGCTGTACGACTCAAGTTGGTTGTCGGCAATAGCCTCGCGACACTCCAAGAACTGATATTCGTAGCCCGTAATCTGCTGCGGAACTTCAATCTCCTCTACGAACACGCGGTCGCGACCGTTCAGACGAATCCTCTGCGGATTGTTTATGTTGTCGATGATGATGTTGCCCTCCGTTCCGGCAATTACGCCGATATTATCGCCCACGCAGGCAGCCGACGACTGCAGGTTTGCAAGAATTCCATCTTCGAGAACGAGCGAGATTGAGTTTGTCAAATCCATGCCCGTCTTTGATTTTACACATTGCGACTCGATATTCAGAATCTTGCTACCGAAAAACATCCTTACGAAGTTTAGGGCATACACACCAAGGTCGAGCAGCGCACCGCCGCAGAGGTCGGGCTGCATTATGCGCGGCTTCTCACCCATGCTATAGCCCAAAGTTGCCGTAACGAGGCGCGGCTCTCCTATCCTGCCGTCGGAAATGAGTTTGCGCACAATCTGCACGGCTGGCTGATAGCGAGTCCAGATGGCTTCGGCAAGGAATACGCGCTTTTCTCGCGCCAGCGTAACAATCTCCTCAGCCTCGCTATGATTTGCCATGAAAGCCTTCTCTACAAGGCACGGCTTTCCGGCGAGAATAGCCTCGCGCGTAACCCCGAAATGATGGCTGTGAGGCGTTGCAACGTACACAAGGTCAACATCAGGGTCGGCAATCAGTTCGCTGTACGAGCCGTAAGCCTTGGCTATGTTCCACTTTGCGGCAAATTCTTGGGCTTTGCCAAGCGTGCGCGATGCTATTGCATAAGCCTCAACATTAGTTAAATGGCAGAGCGTGATGGCTGCCTTTGTGGCTATCCAGCCTGCGCCGATAATTCCCACGCGCATGTTTTTGTCCTGTTCCATATAAATGTGCTTTTATAAAGGTTATAGTTCTTTTTTCCTGAAGCCGTTGTCAGATGGCATCCAACTTCCTTCTGCACAAAAATATGACTAATAATTTAGTTTTGCAAGTCCGCCAGAAACAAACCATAAAAAACAGAGCATCTTTCTTTAGTTAGGATGCTCTGTTTTTCTGTTATTTATAATCAGGTTTCATTAAGCCAAACTTTATCGACTCAAGTTCCAAAACTCGCGTAATCTCGAAATAAATTTCCTTTGCGTCGTAATTTTTGCTGCCATTTTTCAAATAAATAAGGTCGCAGTTTCCTGCAAGAACCTGACGTTCGCGGTCGTAGAGTTCGAGATAATGGTTCATAAAACTATACTCGTCGCTCACCTTCGTAACATAGAAAGGATGCTCCTTATCGCCGTAGCCCGTCATTGCTATCGTATTGAGGATGCAAAACATTCTGTTGAAATACTGAACATAATCGCCTTTTACCACTCCCGACTTTGAATCTGTTGCCAACAATTTCAAGGCAGCGCCTTTAGCAAAAAGAGCATCCAAGTTCAGCGGATTTACGTCTAAAGCCTTGTCTGCCCTCTTTATGCAATCCTTATATTTCTCTTCTCTCAACAACTTCATCGACTCCCTTGCATCAAGATCCTCGCCATCGTCGGTCAGGAAAGACTGCCCATAGAATGCCAGAATCCTCTCGGGATAAGTCATAGTAGTATCTAATTTCTCGGCAGAGAGCCTCTTTACCAAATCCCTTACATGTTCGGGATTCTTCTTTATCTCCTTTTTAATACCCTTCCAGTCTACCGGAATAATCTCTCTTGTCTGAGCCACGCCAAACAGCGAGAATGTCAGACAGCATACAAAAGTCAGAATGTACTTGTTCATACTTTTAGATTTTGTTATAACATCAGTTTTAGTTACATTTCACTTACAAAAATAATAATATTACGTTTACGGCTTTTCTTTTTCCAACATTTTGTTTCAATTTACGAACATTATTTACAAAAGAGTCTGGCTTCCACGATGAGAAACCAGACTCTTTTTATTTTCGATATACGTTTAAATTACTTCAGGTTCTGGAAACCATAACCGTTTGTAATCTTAGATGTCTGCATATTTGTTATACTGAACGGCAAGAAATAGATTGG
>JBGUGY010000390.1:0-7841 GCA_045111775.1 Bacteroidaceae bacterium
AACCAAGTCGTTCAGCGTATTCATCACGCACACATCGCCTGCAATTCCGCAGACCACAATCTGTGGCGAAGACGATTTTGCCAGAACGGAGATTATTTTTTTGCCGTCGGGGTTGGTTATCTCGCCGTCGGAATAAGAGAAGATGCTGTACTGCTCAACGCCAGCGTCTGTGCCCTTGCGGCAGTATTCAACATTGCTCAAGCCAGACAGAACCTCTTGCAACTGCGGAAATACCTCGAAGCCCGAGGAGTCTCTGACGCAATGCACAGGCCATATTCCGCCGTTTGATGAAAAACTGCAGTGGTTCTCGGGATGCGAATCCTGAGTCACGAAGATGGTTGAAAACTCGGCAGAATTGCTTTTTACAAATTCTGCAAGTTGCTGCATTGCAGAGCGCGCACCAGAGACAGGAAGCGAGCCTCCCTCGATAAAATCGTTCTGAGGATCAACAATGATTAAAAATTTTTCATACATAATAATCGCAGTTAAGGATTAAAAGATGCGCAAAAATATTCAAAATCTTCTAAAAGGCAAACTTCAAAACATAACATTTTTTCAGCGGTGGGAATTCTTGCGTCCCTTCGGTAGCAAGCGAACAAAGTTCGAGCGTGGAAATTCGGAAGAATAGAAAATTACGAATTATGTTGATTCATATAGTCTATCATAAACAGTATCATAATTTCTAATAAAACGATGCTGATGTTATAGAATTTTGCCAACTTTAATTTTTCTGTTATTTGTTCTGTATCTCTTAAACTGTCATATTCAGCGAATATTTCTGAATATCTTTTTCTCTTCAAAAAAACAAAATAATCAATAGATAAAATAAACATAGATATAACCAAAACACTCACTTTTGATATTCCCACAATGTTGAAGATGGAAAATTTATTACATAGCGCTAATAATTCAATGATAAACAAAGTGAACAAAGCACCATGAAAACAACATGCCGAAAAAGCAGCTGTTGATTTGTCTTCGCCATGTTTTCTGTAAAAACTATATACTGTATAGTGTATGATGTAATAAAAATCAATCATAAAATAAGTTATATTCGGCATAACATGATGTTAATCTCCCCATTCTGTTCTGATAAATGTAGAACAATTGCTGATTGAAGAATCCATTTTGTAGAAATCAATTCCTAAATTCAACAGATATTCTTTGATTATCTCAAAGTTGATTTTGTCTTTAATTCTTCGGTTGTTATAATATTCTACATTTTCAAACGGAAGGGGCTCGCCTTTCTGAAAGAACGTCCATCTGTCTTCTTTCAATGCCATTACAACTCTTTCTTCTTCATCCGCATTAGTATATTTAAACGCCATCTTAGGATATGGACAATGTTTGTTTGCGACAGAAAAGTTGATGTATTTACATTTTAGTCTGTCGTAAATCGAATAACATCCAGTTAGTAATCCATCTCCTTGATTTGAAGAAAGAAATACAATGTTGGGATATAAATCAGAAGTCCACCATGTGAATTGCTGGAGAACGCATCCTATTTCCGGATTGAAATATTTTTCCAAACAAATATCATCATGCAACTTTATGTAAGCCTTTCCTTTTTGCAGGAGGTCGCCATAACTCTGCAAAACAGCAGCAGAAAATTCTTCAAAAGAGCATCCGAAAAAAACTGAAAAGGTGAAAAAAGAAAAATTATCAGTCATATTCTTCTAATTTAGAAATCACGTTTAATCAATTTTTGCTGAACTTGGGAAGCAATATTCTCATCACGTCATTAACACATTTTTCCATTTTGTATGACGAAAAACTGTTGCAGTTAAGTTCTTGCAATTTCTTTTTTAAAGCAACACAACTCAAATAGCCAATGCGAATGTATAAAATTTTTCCTCTTGTTGATATTCTCGCCATGTATATGCTTTTTGATTTTTCCTTAAACTGTATGAGTTTTATATTTTCACTATCTTGTCCTGTGTAAATAGTCCAATAGTGATATTTGTGCTTGTTTATCAGATTGATATCTGAGATTTGCTCTGCTGAAGAATGCCCGTAAACTCTTGAAAGTTTATTTGAATAATTTCTTTCGAAAGTAGAATATAAAACGTTGTATAGCTCTTTTTGCGCCTTTGTTTTTATTTTTCCGTCATCATGCAAATATTGTCTGATGTCTTCAACGTAAACCACGCTGTCATTGATATTTTTGCTTGAATAATTCCAATCGTACGAAAGGATTAAAGAATCACAATAAGAATAAGCCCGATGTGCGTCATCTGAATATTCTTTTGAACTATTGAGAATGTCTGACAATAATGAGAATTTATTTTCTATGCTACCAATAGGGTACACTTTCATTCTGTTATGAAAATAACTCATAACAAAGGCATCGGGATTGGTTTCTGACATACCGCAACAATCCTGAATGTAAAATTTGTAAACTTTTCGTTCGTTTGACGAATACAATGGAAAAATAAGTTCTTCGAGATTTGTGTTGTCGTATGCGTTTTGGGCACATGAATCAATTTTAAAACCGAATTGTTTATGAGTAGCTTTCATATCTTTCCGTAAACGTTCTTCATCTTCTTGGCAATAGCAAAGCGAGTGGATAAAAAAGTACATGAATAATATAAGTATTTTCTTTATCATATTTATCGAATTTCCGAATTCGGAGAAACAGATGTTGGCATCTGAAATATTTTTTGCAAAGATAGGTAATTTGAACAGAAAATGAACATCGGCATAAATAAAAAATGGGAACGCAATAATCATCCGACTGTGCGTTCCCGAAAAACCAACTCTAACTTAAAAATAAACAGTGCATAAAGAATTTATTACAGATACTAATCACATTCCTAATAAGGTCTGTCGTCGAGCGGACGGATGCAGCCCCATTCCGTAGCCGCGCGGCAGAACTTTCTGCGTCCCACAACCTTGTAAGACAGCATTATGAACTTGCGCAGCACCAGAGGGAATGTCTCCAGTCCGACAAACCTTGCAGCCTCGGGCGAGAGGAAGTTGCCCTTCTGTGCAAAACTGCGCCCCATGTCGGCGTATGGCTTCAGAATCTTGTTGCGCTCGCCCTCTTTTGCAATCCTTATGCCGAAGTTGTTGCCGCGCAGAAGGCATCCGCCGAATGTGCAGCCAAGTTGGGCAGGGAGCGACTTCAGAAATGCCTCGCCGCAACGCAGCTGGCAACCCTCGGCAAAGCCGCTCTGAAGAATGAACGACAGCGTTGCCGGCTTGCGTCGCTCGGTTGGCAGCGTAGCCAGAAACTCCAGAAGGAGCGACGGCGCACACTCAACATAGAGCGGCAGGGCGATGATTATTTTGTCGTGCGTCATGAAGGCAGCCCACGCCGCCTCCCACTCGCTGCGGTTTGAGAGGGTGTAGACCTCGCAGGTTGAGCCTTCACTTTGCAGACCTTTTGCAAACGATTGTATAATCTTGTCCGTATTGCTGAATTTCTTTGCTCGCGGACTTCCGTTTATTATTACTACATGCATGTTCTTACCTCCTTGATTTTGTTTACCGAATATGCTCCGAGCGAGTGTCCGCCCAAGTTAGCCGACGAGCGGTAGCACCAGAAGTCGAGCAACTGCTGATTTCCCTCGCCGCTGTACACAACGCCCACGTTTAGCGTGCCGTAGCGCAGCGTGTGGCGCATTTCGCCGTCTCTGAAGCACAAGTCCATGTTAAGCATCGGCAGAATACGGTCCATAACCCGTTTGCCCTTGTAGTCGAGAAAGCCGAAGCGCGTGCCCGACACAAGCCAGAGGCTGTCGCTGTGTGCCAGTTTCTTCAGAATCTGCTTGTAGTCGTCCTTTATGGCGCATACGCCGGGCGTCTTCAGAAAGCAGTGGTTGCAGCCCATGCAGTGGCGTATGTCCATCGTTGTGGTGTCTATGAGTTCGGCATCTTCGCCCTTGGCTGCAATCTGTGCTTGCAGAGCCTCGGCTGGGCGGATATTGTCTGCCGTGTTCAGAATAATTGTCTTCATTAGTTAGTCGCCATTTTTGTTTTGTTGTGTTTGTCCTCGTTATTTTCTCCATCTCTTCAGCATCGGAAAGAAGCTTTGCATCATCTGCCTGTATTCGTCCTTTGTCATCGGCTTTGGCATGTTCTTGTTCACCTCGTCTACAAACTGAAGGCAGTGCTCAATCATCTCGTTCATTGTACATTCCTGCTGAAATCTGCCGTCTGAATAGCAGAATTTGCAGTAGTCGAAGTTGGTGCTTCCGTCGGCATTAGTGCCGCAGTCGCCGATGCTTGTCAGAGGCATTCCGCAACTTTGGCAGAACAGCGGAAGCTGACCGTCGCAGAACATTTTTTCTTTCTTCGGAAATGTTGATTCGTATGCCTCGAATGCTTCGGGATTATCTTCGGCCACGAAATATCCCAGCGGCGGAGTATAAGTAGCCTCAATGCCGCCAAGCCAGCCGGGAATGAGTTCCTGCGCAAGGAAGTAAGGTACTTCGGCATCTTTCGGCTCGGCATGATAGTGGATGTTCAGTTTGCTTGCAAGTCCGAATCCGGCATGTTTGTAAAACTCTATGTTTCCTTCCATGCAGACGAAGCCGATGCCCATCTGCCGTGCCTTGTCGAGTGCGTGGTTAAGCAGTTTCAGTCCGTAGCCCTTGCGCTTGTAGTCGGGATGAATGCTGATAGGGCCGAAAGTCCATGATTCGCGTTTTGTGCCGTCGATGAGGTCGAGTTCGGCTTTCGAAAACATTATGTGTCCTATTATATTGTTGTCTTCCTCCATCACTAAGTCGAGCTCCGGGATGAAGTCGGGATTCGTTCTGTATCGGTTAAGGACAAAGTGCTCGGTGCATCCCGGTCGGTAAACGTTCCAGAATGCCTCGCGCGTAAGGTTCTCAACTTCTCTGTAGTCTTTTGTTTCTTCTAATCGTATGTTCATCTTCTTTAGTTTTATCTTGATTTTTTAGTTTTCCCGTTCAGCGAGTGCAGTTGTCTTCTGCAAATAAAACCGAGTAGGGGAGTGGCAGAGGCAGTACGATGATGCATGCCCGTGCCTTGCCCTTCTCGTTGATGGTTTTGCCGTCTTGTTTGTGTGTTTGTGCAATAGCCAGTGCGGTTACAATGATAAAAAACGCAAGCACTGTCAGTTCTTTGTCGAGTCTTGGCATTTTCTCGTCGTGTTGTGGTTTGTGTCCTAATCGCTGTTTCTTATGTCTATGCCGCCAAGTATGTTGCTTGCAATAATGTGGATGCACGGCGCATCGGGTTTGACGTGGCGGTCGGTGTGGTTGCCTATGCCGCCCAGAATGCTGCGGCTCTTCACCACCACGTTTACCGTTGGCGGAATGAGCAGCTCGACGCCTCCGCAGAAGGTGTGGATGTCAATCTCCTCGTCCTCGGTTATGGTTGCTTCGCGAAGGTCGAGTCGTATTCCTCCGCAGCAAACGTCGAGGCGTGCTCCGTGAAAAGCCTCGCCGCGATAGATGTACTCGTCGCCTCCGTAGTGAACAGAGCAGCGTATGCGCTTGCCGTCGTCGCCTATGGGCAGCGGACGCTGTAGCCACTGGTCGCGGTTGTTAATGATGCCGCTAATTATAAGGTGCACGCCTATGTACAGAAATACCGCCGGGACAATGTAGTCGGTCCATGGCTGCTGCCATAGCCATCCGAGGTTAACCAAGCCCCACATGTCGGCAAGTTTCAAGAGTGCGCCTGCCACAAGTATTATTCCAAGAATAGTTCTATTATTCATGATACGCTTTTTTCGTGTTGTTCATTTTTTGATGACGCAAAATTATAATGTCGTCCGCTGCTATGCAAGTTTCTGGGATATTCTGCATGTTTATGTGACGAATGGTTGGTTTTGCTTGACGGAATGCACGTTTTGTGACGAATGGACTGCTTTTTTGCTTTCTCGCCATGTAAGATCTTGGCAATGTATTATATAAAATGAGCACTTTCAGAAAAATGGCAAACATTTAAGATAAAAATGAGAATGAAAACATTTTTTTCTTAATTTTGCATCCGAGGCTTATGCCGTTTTTAAGAATAGCTTTTAACTCGAATGTCTAAAAAAATGTTTTATAAGTAAAAAAGATGAGAAGGATAATTTTTATTATTTCGGTAATTGTATCTGCCGTTCTGTTGCTTGCCGACTGTAAGACGCAGCAACAAACCGAGGAAATACCTTACGCAGTATGCGAAGGATACTTTGTAAGGAACGATGCTGACAAAATCCCTCTTGGAAAGATTACATCGCAGAGAGAGTTCGACAAATTGTTTGGCATGGCTGCCGTAATGGGAAGAAGCATCACGCCGATTGACTTCAGCAAGCAGTTTGTCATTGCCGTGAGCGAAAAGCCTACCGAGAATGTCATAACCTATTCGCCATTGTCGCTTGTGCGTTCGGAAGGCAGGATTGTGTTTTCCTACGGCATTGAGCGCGGTTCTAAGATTTCGTACGTCATTCAGCCACTGCTGCTCATCGTGGTAGACAAGAAATACGAATCGGAGGTCGAAGTGGTTGCCAAGTAAAAAGATGCACGAGTTTGGGATAAAAAGCTGACAATTCTTACACCATAGTTTAAAATCCGTCTCATTTCAGAAGAAAATGGGGCGGATTTTTATTTTTCATTTTACACTTTTGTTTAGTCTTTGCCGACTGAAATATGTTTGGCAAACCGCTTGTTTTCTGACAAATGACTTGCTTTTTTGACAGATAAGTTATAATTTTGTAGCCTTATGACTAAAGGCAAGAAAGAAGTTTTGAAGGTACGCATAGTAAGCGTAAGTTTTTTTGTGTTCTCGATGGCAATTTTCAAGCCCTTCGGGTTGGGTGCATGGCAATGGAAGGCTTGTATCCATCTGGTTGCGTTGTGGCTGTTAGGCCTCTTGGTGTGCTTGGTTTCCGAGGCTACGGTTAAGTATCTGTTCAAGATGCCGCATACCAACGAGCGTGGCGCAGAGTACATCATACGCCGGAATCTTAGGTTTCAGGTGGTAAACACGCTGCTTGTTTCGCTCATGGTGTGCCTCTATCGCCATTTCATGCTTAGCAGTCGCATCGAGGGCAACCGACTTTCGTGGGGAAACTTTTTCGACACGCTTTTCATCGTTGCTTTCTGCTCCTTTGCCATCGGACTATACTGGCGGTTCAAGTTCCGCAGCACTTATCTAAAAAGCGAACTCGAAGAAACCCGACAGTTCAACGAGCAACTTCAGAAACTACATCAGATGGCAGAGCAGCGCGCCAAGAATGCCGAAACATCTCTTGCTGCCGATGCTGCCGTTGTTAGCGATGAGGCTCAGCAGTCGTCGGCTCCGTCACAGCCTGCCGATGAGATAACGCTCTCTGGCTCAACAAGCGAGTCGGTAACGCTCAGTATTCAGAATCTGCTTTATGTCGAGGCTGTTGGAAACTATGTAAAAGTCTTTCAGTGGCACGACGGACGGCAGCAGGTTGATATGCTCCGCACCACGTCGAAGCAGGTTGAGGAGACGCTTGCCGCCTATCCGATGATTGTGCGCTGCCATCGCGCCTTCATCGTGAATCTCTGTCAGGTCGATGAGATAATATCAAAGGGTGGCGCAATGCAGCTCGTAATAAAGCATTGCAACGACGCTCTGCCTGTTTCGCGCAGCAATATGGCTGGCATTAAAGAGGCGGTAAAGACGGTTCTTGGCGAATGAGAGTTGACAATTCACAATTCACAGTTGACAATTGACAATTGACAATTCAGAATTCATAATTCAAAATTGCTTTCTTAATTAGAGAAAGTTGAAAATTCTGAGGCAATTCACGATTGACAGCTTATGAGTCGTAACGAACAATTTCGTCAGAAATTGTTCGTACGTCCAAGGTACGTCCAAGGTACGTCCAAGGTACGTCCAAGGTACGTCCA
>JBGUGY010000391.1:0-3709 GCA_045111775.1 Bacteroidaceae bacterium
CCTTGGACGTACCTTGGACGTACCTTGGACGTACCTTGGACGTACCTTGGACGTACGAACAATTTCTGACGAAATTGTTCGTTACAATTCTGCATTTTTCAATTTTCAACTCTCAATTTTCAACTCATAATTGTGAATTTTCAATTGTTAATTATGAATTGTGAATTCCTGCCTTTTCAATTTTCAACTTCCCCATCACCAAATCTGGCTGTACCTTGCCTATATCCTGAACGTTACTTCATTGTACCTTCAGGCTTGCTTGAATCTATCTTGAATCTACCTTCCGGCTTGCTTCCATCTTGCTACCTTCTTCCTACCTTCTTGCTACCTTCTTCCTACCCACTATTTTGTATTTACCAAAAGAACAATCCATACCACAATTATCCTATATACGCCCTCTGTAATTTTGAACTATGAATTTTGAATTCTGATTTTCAACTTTCAATTTTCAACTTTCAATTTTCAATTCAAAAATTGTCAACTGTCAATTGTCCATTGTCAATTAAAAAAAATCGACCCACACTTTAGTACAAGAAAGCTAAAGTATGAGTCGATAAATAATTATGATAACTAAACTACTAAAAATGAAATTTTCAGGATAAGAATCATTTAGGAAGGCTAACAGTTACCATTCCACCGCACGACTTAGTTGAGTAATAGCAGAATGCATAGCGAGAGCCCATAAACAGACGACGGTAGTCGAAACGCATCTTGTAGTCGCCGCCGATGGCATTCCACTTCTTGCCGTCGAGACTGTAACTGAATGTTGCGATGTCGCGTCCCGTATTGAAATCGCCGTTCATCACCATTCGCACATTCTTCAGCTTAGAAGCAGGTATTTTTACGCGTGCAATCTCCTTGTGGTCAACCTTTGTGATGGCTTTCGTATCGTCGGAAAGCGCAACATTCTCTTCTGAGAAGATGAGATATGTGCTTCCGCCCTCGCGACGAAGACTCAGAAAGCCCGTATCGCCGTTTAAGGCTGCAAGACCAGTAACATCGCCGTCCTTCATCTTTGAGGCATCAATGCAGACTGTATCGGTGCAGAGAGGGCCCCAAGTGCGCCATGTTAGCGTGTTGCGCGCATCAAAGATGCTGTTTACCTTCTTCGAAGTCTTCAGCTGAAGCTTCTTAACCGCGCCGCGAGTCCATTTATTGCCGTTTACGAGATGTCCGTCGAGAATCTTGACATCAGACTGGATTAAGTTGTGATTCCACTGATAATCCTGCTCAATTACGGCATATTCAGACTTGCCGCCGCGCTTATCCACACCGTCGAGTGTCATTGTCTCCGGAATCTTTCCGTCAGAGAGATTGCCGAGCATCGGCCAGCCGTCAATCCAGTTGCAAGGCTCGATTGTGAGGACACGTCCGCATCCGCCACGGTCTTGGAAGATTACTCCGTACCACTCTCCCTTCTTGCCATTAACTATCGTGCCCTGACCAGCGTATGGGAATCCGCCGAAATCACTCTTCAGGATGACTTTAGACTCGTAAGGACCTTCGATATTGCTGCTTCTGTAACAGATTTCCTGACGACCGGTCTGCGGCCACGAAATACACAAAAGATAGTACATTCCGTCGTGCTTTATAACACGGCTGCCCTCGTGCAGTCCGGCAGGCTTGCCTTTCAGCTCGAGAGTTTTCTTTATTCCGCCAACCTTCTCAGCAGTAAGGTCTTGAGTAAGCTCTACAAGATGAATATCGCCACTTCCAGAGAAGACATATACACGGTCGTCGTCATCGAAAAACAACGAAGAATCGTGATATGCCGGCAGACGGCTGTGAAGCTTCCAGCCCTTGGCTGGGTCGTCGGTCTTGAATACCATAGACTTGTGAGGGTCGTCGTTTGCCACGAACAAAGCCCAGAACGTGCCCTTGTGGTAGCGAAGAGATGTAGCCCACTGTCCGCGTCCGTAAACAGTACCTTGTTCGAGGTCGTAGCGCGGAGTATCGGTTATCTTGTCGAACAGATAAGACACTGTCTCCCAATGAACGAGGTCGGTACTTCGCATTATCGGCGCGCCCGGGAACAAGTGCATTGTTGTTGTAACAAGATAATAGTAATCGCCCACCCTTATGATATCAGGGTCGGGAGCATCCGCCCAGATAAAAGGGTTGCGCACCTGCATCTGCTGCGCGTTGACAGCAGATACAAATGCGACAAAAAGGAATATAATAGAAATGAATTTTTTTCTCATCAATGCTGTGTGTTATATTCGTTATTTCTTCAACTGCCAGTAGTCGAAGTTGAACAACTTGCAACCCTTCAGACCCTTAAACAAGAAGTAGAGGTCGTGCTTGCCCTCTGGAGCGTTGGCAATGTTGGCAGAGAATGTCTCCCACTCTTCCCAACCGCCTGTTGGAGCAACGTTTACGGTTGTTAGAACCACGCCGTCTGGTGAGTCGAGACGAACCTCGATGTTACCGCCCTGCAAAGCAGATGCTGCAGAAAGTTCGATTGACTTAGTGCCAGCCTCAAACTCAACCTCGCGAACTCTCAGCCAGTCGCCGTTGTGAATATCGCTCACAAACACGTTTCCGCGCTTCTTGTTCCACTCAGTGCGAAGGCCGTCGCTGTATGAGATTGTCTCAGCCTCTACACGGTTGTATGGGTTCAGTGTGCCGATTGGCTTAACACCGTCGTATGTAGGCTTAATCTGTGGCAATCTGCCGTCGCTGTTCCACTTGAACTCCTCGCAGCACACGCTACGGCCGAATCCGCCACCATTTGGCAACCAGCCTGTGTGATAGAAGAAGTAGTTGTGTCCCTTGAACTCGACAATACCGCTATGGTTTGTAAACGAGTTTGTGCTGTTAGTTTGAGCCATCACGTCGCCAACATAAGTCCAAGGACCTTGTGGTGAATTGCTCTCGCTGTATGCAATGCTTTCAGGAATTCCGCCGGCAGCGTACATCATGAAGTACTTGCCCCAAGCCGAGTTCTTGCTCGAATCGAAGAGCTTGCGGTTCTTCTTCTCGGCCTTTGTAAGCTGTCTCTGATGGAAAATCCAAGGACCTTCGGTATAGCGTTTAAGCGTTGTATCGCACTTAACCTCGCCGGCAAGACTAATCATGTCCTCGTTCAGCTTAACTGAGTAGAGGCGTGGATTACCCCAGTAAAGATAAGCCTGACCGTCGTCGTCGATGAACACAGTTGGGTCGATGTGATCCCACTTGCCATCCTCGTAGAGAGGCTTGCCAAGGGCATCGCGATAAGGACCAGTAACCTTGTCAGCCACCGCAACGCCGATAGCCATACCGCCCGAAATCTTTGAGTGGATTGGAACGTAGAGATAGAACTTACCGTTGCGCTCGATGCACTGAGGAGCCCATGAGCGGTCATCAGCCCACTTAAAATCGCACTGAGCCAATGGGCATCCGTGGTCGGTCCAGTTTACCATGTCGGCAGTAGAGAACAAACGCCATTCGTTCATCCAGAAGAAATCAGCCTTGTCCTCGTCGTGACCGGTGAAGACATACAGACGGTCGCCGCTCACCATCGGAGCAGGGTCTGTGCTGAAGCAAGTCTGAACGATAGGGTTCTGTCGGCTGCGTCCGAGCAGTTTGAGCATGACATCTGCATATCTGCGTCCAAGGATTCTGTAACCCTCGGCAGTGAAGTGCAGCTTGTCCTTTGCGCCCGGACAGCCAGCAGACGGAACGATGTGTGCAGTTGGTATCGTCTCCTTTATATGATCAATTACTG
>JBGUGY010000392.1:0-18909 GCA_045111775.1 Bacteroidaceae bacterium
CGAAATCGCTGAAAGTCCCGATGTCGGAAAGGTCGAACGATTTAACGGTGAAAATCGTGTTGTTTAACGGCTGTTTAAACGATTCAATCTTGAGGTCGTCAACCTCAAAACGCTGTCCGAGTTGCGTTTTCAGCGTCTCGTCCTCTGTGTTGTCGTGGATGGCTTCAAGAAGTTCTCTTCTCACAAAATACGGGAAAGGAAAGTTGTAGATTATCGTTGCAATGTGCGAGTCGGCAAACTGCCAGCCAGTCTCTTCTATGCAGTTTTTCATGGTTTCGGAGAAAGGCAACGTCATGAACATCTCCTGAATCTCTTTCGAACTCTGTTTCATAATGTGTCTAATGATTATTGGTTATACATCTTCAAGGCTGTCGCTGTTTTTCGGCTGATAAGCCTTGCTATGGATGCAAATATAGCAGAAAATCGTTCTTCTCGGCAAAAAAACGGTCGGGATTCTTGTCCGAACCCCGACCGTTTTTTATCTCAAACCAGTGTTATCTTCTGAACGTTCAGGCTGTCGGCATTCAGAAATACCGACGCGCTTTTCTTGAATTTCTCCTCGCTCTCGGTGGTGAAGAACTGGCAAGTGCCGCCCTTCGTCAGCTTGGCATCCATCTCGGTGTGGCGTTTAAGATAGTCGCTGAGGCTTGCCGCAACATAGTCGCCTTGCGGAATAACGTTCACGCCCTTGGGAATGTACTTGTTAATCTTGTTAAGCAGAAGAGGGTAGTGAGTGCAGCCCAGAATTATGGTGTCTATCTCGGGGTCGCGGCTCATCAGACTGTCTATGCGAGCCTTCACGAAATAGTCTGCGCCGTCGCTGTTGTATTCGTTGTTCTCGACAAGCGGAACCCACATAGGGCATGGCTCGCCCGTAACCTTCACGTCGGGGTGCAGTTTCTCAATCTCCAGCTGGTAGGAATGTGACAGAACCGTTCCCTCGGTGGCAAAGAAGCCAACGTGGCGGCTCTTGGTCAGCGCGCCTATGCACTCTGCCGTTGGGCGTATTATGCCAAGCACGCGGCGGTCGGCATCGAGCAGCGGAAGGTCTTTCTGCTGAATGGTTCTGAGTGCCTTTGCCGATGCCGTGTTGCACGCAAGAATCACGAGCTGGCAGCCCAGTTCGAAGAGTTTCTTTACCGATTGCAGCGTGAACTCGTAAACCACGTCGAACGAGCGTGAGCCGTAAGGCGAGCGCGCATTGTCGCCAAGATACATATAATCGTATTCGGGCATGAGGCTCTGAATCTGTTTCAGAATCGTAAGTCCTCCATAGCCCGAGTCGAACAGACCTATCGGTCCGGGATTTTTTGAGAATGATGGTTGTGCCATAATCTACAGGGAAAGAGAAAGGGCGACCCCATAATGGTGTCGCCCTTATAGGGATTGTTGTTCAGTTCTGTTTTACTTTATTCCAAGACTCTGCTTCAACTGCTCCGTGAGGTCAACGCCAGTGTTTGGGTTTACATACGGATAGTTGTTTCCGGCAGTGTTGATGACATAGTCGAGAGCCTTCTCCTGAGCCACGGCAGCAACAGCCTCGTCGAGTTTCTGCTTAACCGGAGCCATCAGGTTCTTCTCTGCCTTAAAGAGCATCTCCTTAACATCCTTCTTGAACTCCAGAGTCTGGTCCATAAGGTTCTGCAGCTCTTTCTGTCGCTTCAGCAGGATGCTCTTCGGAAACTCCTTCTGTCCGTCAAGGAATTCAGTGTACTTCTTGTCGAACTCATCTTCCGAACGCTTGAGCTCAGACTCATAGTTGTCCTTAAGCATGTTAAGGTTGTTCTGTGCTTCTGTGTACTCAGGCATTGCCTTAAGCATGTCGTCGTAGTTAAAGTAGCCGAATTTACTCTGTGCGCTTGCTGCGAGCGGCAGCATGCACAATGCCATTATGATTATTTTCTTGAACATACTTTTTAAAAGAATTTGGTGTTTGACAAGATTGTTGTCTGTTAGTCAGAATTATTTCTTAGCAGGAGTAGTCTTTGCGCCTGTTGCGCCGAGCTTGCTCTTTACCTGGCTTGTAAGGTCGGTGCTCTGAGTCTCGCTGATGTAAGGAATACCGGCTGTGATATCCATGATGTAGATGTAGCCGCCTGCCTTGCCTATTTCAGCGATAACCTTTGTTACCTTCTCCTGAATAGCCTGCATCTTATCGTTTGAAAGCTTCTGAACGTTAGCCTGGCTCTCCTGAGCGAACTGCTGCATGCGAGTGTACATGTCCTGAAGTTCCTGCTGGCGGCGCTGCTTGATGTTCTCTGGCAGTGTAGCCATCTCCTTCTCGAACTCTGCGCCCTTAGCCTGAAGCTCGTCCTGCATCTTCTTCAACTCTGTCTCGTATGTCTTCTGCTGAGCCTGAATCTCGTTCTGTGCTGCGGTAAACTCTGGCATATTCTGGATGATATCAGCAGAATTGATATGACCAAACTTCTGTGCGAATGCACATGCTGGCGCAAGGATTAGCGCCAATAGAATCAATTTTTTCATTTGTTATTTTTCTCGTTTTTATATTATCAAATTTGTTTTCGGCGGCAAAGGTACTGTATTTTTTTGTTAAATAGACGACTATATTTCTTAAAAATGCTGAAAATTAGTTAGAATAGCCCAACTTTGTCAGTACCTCGTTGCTGATGTCAACTTTTGGCGAGGCAAATATCACGCCCGAGTCGGCTGCCCTGTCAAGAACGAGGCTGTAGCCTTTCGAGTCTGCAATCTCCTTCACCGCGTTGTAAATCTCTTCTTGTATAGGGGCTATGAGCGATGCTCTCTTCTTGTAAAGCTCTCCGTCGGGACCGAAGTATTTCTGCTTCAGCTCGCTTGCCTCTTTTTCCTTTTCAAGGATGTTTTCTTCTTTTTTAGCCTTCTGCTCCTCGCTCAGAAACACCGACTCGTTCTGATAGTTCTTGTACATCGTCTGTGCCTCTGCATTCAGTGCCTCCACCTCGGCCTGCCATTTCTTGCTTACTTGGTTAAGCTGCTCGCTGGCGCGCTCGTATGCCGGAATGTTCTTCAGAATGTACTGCATGTCTACCACGGCATATTTCTGGGCAAAGGCATTGTCTGCCACAAACAGGTTGTAGCAGACAATGGCTGATATTGCAAGGATTCGTAATGCTTTCATTAAACTGGTTTTGTTAGAATTCCTGACCGATGATGAAGTGGAAATTGCTTCCGCCCTTTGTTCCGTAAACCTTGTCGAATCCGTAAGCCCAGTCGATACCCATCATACCAATCATTGGCAGGAAGATGCGCACACCTACGCCGGCAGAACGCTTCATGTCGAATGGGTTGAACTTGTTTATTGTTGTCCAAGCGTTACCGCCCTCGGCAAAGGCAAGGCAGTAGATGCTTGGTGATGTCTCGAGCATGAGAGGGTAGCGGAGTTCAAGACCGAGGCGTGAGTAAGCGTAGCCCTCGCTTCCTGTTGGAGTGAGGCTTCCGTTCTCGTAACCTCTAAGTCCGATGGTCTCGGTTGCGTAGCTGCTTGAGTATCCCGACATACCGTCGCCACCAACATAGAATGTCTCGAACGGCGACCTCTTGTACTTGTTGTAATGGCCAAGCAGACCGAACTCAACGCGTGTCATCAGCACAGGGCACTTAGCACCGTTGGCAAGAGCCGTGAATGAGCGCAGTTTGAACTTCCACTTGTGATACTCAATCCAGTTGAACTTCTCCTGCATGTTTGCCAAGTACAGTTCCTTGTTCTCTGTACTCTTTACAGATGACAGTTTCTCGTAGTCCTTTCCGTCCCACAATGAGAATGGAGGAGTGAGGGCAGCCGAGAGCGAGAACTCAGAACCTCTACGAGGATAAATCTGGTTATCCGTTGAGTTTCGGTTAAGCGAAAGCTCAAGGTTGATGTTGTTACAGTTTCCGTCGGAAATCAGGAAGTAAGCCCAGTTCTTCAGCATGTATCGCTGGTATGTGAGAGCCGCGCTGAGTGTGAAGTAATCGTCAGGCCAGCGCAGACGCTTTCCGAAGCCGAGTGTAACACCGAACAGCTGAACGTATTTGTCTGGGTCGTAATAGTTCTCGTAGCTGTTGTATGCGCTCGAGTTATAATTTCCGTAATAGTAGCTGTAATAGTTGTTGTACGAACTGTAATAGTTGCTGCTCACGTCGGTCTGCTTTGAGTAGAATGCAGTTACCGAGAATGAGGTTGGACGCTTGCCGCCAAACCAAGGGTCGAGGAACGAAACGCTGTACGACTGGTAGTAAGTACCGTTTGTCTGTCCGCTCAGCGTAAGTGTCTGACCTTCGCCCTGCGGAACGATTCCGCGGCGGTTCTTGGTCTTGCTGAACAACTCCTGAATGGCGAAGTTTGTGAGTTTCAGACTCACCTTACCAATCACACCTGTCTGTCCCCATCCGGCAGAAAGCTCAATCTGGTCGTTAGCCTTAGACTCAAGAATGTAGTTGATGTCAACTGTTCCGTTTGTTGGGTCTGGCTTAACGTCAGGGTTGATGTTCTCTGGGTTGAAGTGTCCCATCTGCGCAATTTCTCGGTACGAACGCTCAAGAGCCTCCTTGCTAAAGAGGTCGCCCGGCTTTGTACGGAGTTCGCGGCGTACAACATGCTCGTAAAGACGGTCGTTTCCTGTAATCTTAACGCGGTTTATCGTAGCCTGCGGACCTTCGGTGATGCGCATCTCAAGGTCGATAGAGTCGTTGTCTACGTTAATCTCGACAGGGTCGAGACTGTAGAACACATATCCGTTGTTGTAGTAGTCGTTACCGATGGCGTCCTCGTCCTTAGACAGACGCTCGTTCAGCAGCTTCTGGTTGTAAACGTCGCCGCGCTTCATGCGCAGTTTCTGGTTCAGATAATTTGTAGGGTACACGGTGTTTCCAACCCAGTCGATGTCGCGCACAAAGTATTTCTGACCCTCGTCAATCTTAATAAAGATATCAACCGAGCGGTCGTCGTACGGCTTTACGCTGTCGGTTACAATCTGCGCGTCGCGGTATCCGTACTCGTTGTACTTGTCGATGATGAAGCCCTTGTCCTCTTCATACTTCTCCTGAATGAACTTCTTGGCTTTGAAGGTGTTCAGAATCTTGTTCTTCTCGTTGGTCTTCTTCATCGCGTTCTTCAGCTTTCTGTCGCTGAATACGGTGTTTCCGACGATGTTTATCTGGTGAACCTTGATTTTCTCCTTCTTGTCGATGTTGATGTCGACGATAACCTGCTCCGGATTGTCGGGGTCGTCAACCTGAACGATGTTTACTTCCGCCTCCTTGTAGCCCTTCTCGTCGAAGTATTTCTTTATAATGTGCTTAGAGCGGTCGCGCATGTTAGGCGTAATCTGGTTACCTTTAATAAGACCGAGTTTTGCCTCAAGGTCTTCGCGCTCCGACTTTTTAACGCCGTTGTAGTTGATTTCCTTCACGCGCGGACGTGTTGCGAGCGCAATGTGAAGGTAGATTTTCTCATCGGCAATGCTGTCGGCCTCGATTTTTACCTGCGAGAACAAGCCGTGCTTCCAGTATCGCTTTACGGCTGTCGTAATCTCATCGCCCGGCACGTCGATGGTCTGTCCCACAGACAAGCCCGATAATCCTATGAGCACATAGTCCTCATAGTTCTTTACACCGCTCACTCTTATTCCTCCGATTTCGAGCTTTCGGGGAGAGCCGGAGTAGATGATGTTGGGTTTCCCGTTGTCGTCATTATCGTCTTGCGCCCATGTTGGCGACGCAGCCGCGAGGGCAGTACACAGACATAATGCAAATTTCAGATTCTTCATTCTTTTTAGCTAAAAACTATAGTAGTTAAGGTTTATTCTGTTGCAACCTGCTCGCTTGTTTTTCCAAAGCGGCGTTCGCGGTTCTGATAGTCGTAGATGGCTTTGTAGAAGTCGTCTTCGCTGAAGTCTGGCCAATAGGTGTCGCAGAAGTACAGCTCAGAGTATGCAGCCTGCCACAGCAGATAGTTGCTGAGGCGAATCTCGCCTCCTGTGCGGATAAGCAGCTCTGGGTCGGGCATGAAGCTGGTGTACAAGTGCTTGCCAATCACCTCCTCGTTGATGTCGTTGGCATCGAGTTTGCCTTCCTTCACCTCTTCGGCAATCAGTCTTACGGCATTTTGTATCTCAGACTTTGACGAGTAGCTGAGTGCGAGGACAAGGCACATGTTGGTGTTCTTTGATGTGCGCTCAATCATCTCGTGAATCTTCTTCTGAATCACTTCGGGAAGTCGGCTCAGGTCGCCAATGACCTGAAAACTCACGTTGTTCTTCATGAAGATTTCGTCTTCGAGATTCTTCAGCAGAAGTCCCATCAGAGCCTCGATTTCCTCGGCCGGACGGTTCCAGTTTTCTGTCGAGAATGTATATAGTGTAAGGAACTTGACTCCAGCCCTTACTGCCGTTTCGGTTATTCGGCGCACGGTCTCAACGCCGGCGATGTGTCCCATCGTGCGTTTCTCGCCTCTTGCCTTAGCCCAGCGTCCGTTGCCGTCCATAATGATGGCAATGTGCTTTGGTACTCTGGTCTTATCTATTTGGTCGATATATGCCATAATTAAAAGTTGTTACATTTTCGGTATTTAGGGAAGAGATCGTATGTTACATATAATAATGTGTACGAATATCCGTCCCTGTTCTTAAAGATGCTGCCGTTCTCCAGTCCGTAAGGCTGGTTGAGTTGCAGTCCTTCCTTGCTCGTTACGTCGAGTTTGTCGGTCCATGTGAGTCTCATGCTCCATTCTATGCCCACGTTTACGCGCTCTCGCCATTTGTATTTTACGCCTATTCCCAGCGGAAAGTTAAGCGTGAATACGTCCTCGGCAGGCGATGGGGCGTAGGTGAATCCTGCTCCGCCCATGATGTAAGGCGTCAGTTTGTGCGTTCCTTTGTAGCCTTTCCCCGTTCCGTAGGCAAAGAAGTTGTAGGCGAATTGTGCACCAAGGTCAACAACCGTGCGGCTGAACCGTGCCGTGCCCGGAGTGCCCTTTGTTCCCGATGGATAGACGGTGTCTACATCGTCGGTGCTGCCCGAAATCTTGCCGAGAAGCAGATTGCCGTTGAGGCTCATTCTGGGGTTGAAGATGTAGGCGGCTTTCGCTCCGCCTGCCAACCCCATGTTGTTAAACAGGGCTGCGTTGGCATCGCCTATGTAGAAGGTTCCTCCCAACGCACCGCCCAGCTCCATCTTGTATTCAAGTTCCTGTGCTGTGGCTGTTTGTGCAACTGCCCATGCGAGCAGTGCTGTCACAACATTCTTCAGCATTCTATTTTATGTAGATTTCAGGAATGAATCCGCGCCAGATGTTGCCGTTCTTGAAGATTATGAGAATGGCGTTATGCTTTTGGTCTACCACCGCTGTGAACTCGCGTGTTACGCCTTCGAGTTCTTCTGGCAGCGTGGTCTTTTTTGTCTTTGTTTTCCAAGTGATGCCTTCGTCGCCCGAGATGTAAAGACCCGAGAGGGCGTCGATGCTTGTGCTTCTCATCTTGCCTGCGCCGCCGAAAGCGTAAAGCTCGTCGTTGTACGACAGAACATTGAGGTTTGCGAGGCGTGGAAGCGCGTAGATGTTAATATATTCGTTTGGAAGATATGACCAGCCTTGGCGGGCGTATGCCTGCTCTGCGCTGATTCTGTTCCATACAACGCCGCAGCTGTCGTTGTTCTCGTTTATTCCGGCGAGTACGACCTTCTCCATTGTGGCATTGTGCTTCATCTTCTTGCTGCTGAATGCTACGCAAGTCTCTGGCAGATTCTCGATGTCGGTGTTGCCTTCGACAACCCATGTGTTGTTTGAGTAACTTGCAAAGTTGCCATCTACAACGCCAAAAATCTCGTAAGATGATGCTGCGAGCAGTCTGTTCACGTTGTTGCTGCCATCAACGGCTGTCCAGTCCTTACCGTTGTCTGAGACGTACATCTGCTTGCCAGCCACGATGTAAATCTTTCCGCCGAAGATAACGATGTTGTTGATGTCGGCTGTTCCGCTGATGCCGTTTGCTGCTGCAAGTGCGCTCCATGAGTTGGTGTTGTCTGCGCTTGCCTCTGTCATCATCAGCGCGCCGTCCTTCTGTCCGAACACGATGATTTTGCCGTCGTGGTAGACGCTCTTCATGTTCTCGAGCTGTGATGCTGGGAAGTTGCTCACGGTGCTCTTGCTCCACATCAGCGAGTCGGCGTATGTCTGATGAACGTTCAGTTTAACTGTGTATGTCTTTGATGCCAGTCCGTCGTATGCATGTACGGTAAACTGCATCTGGTTTGTATAGTCGAGCGAGTCTGTGCTGCTGTATGTCAGTATAGAGTCGTTTCGGGTGAATGTAACCGAATATCCGCTTACGCCGATTGTTGCAACCACCTTCGTAATGTCAGTTCCGACAGGCAGCGAGTCGGTGTTGTAGATTGTCAGGTTGCGCTGGTCGATGGTAAACTTGTAGTTTGAGCCGGTTACGGTATCCTTTACGATGCTGTCCGAACCGTCAGACGCTGTGACTGTTCTGTATTTGTTAAGGGTTCCCAATTTGTACGATGTAATTACGCACTCGCTGGAATAGGTTGTTTCTTCATCATCGTTTTTCAAGCATGATGTAAAAATGAAACTGATGCTCACAAGTGAAAAGACGATAGATATTAACTTTCTCATCTAAAAGTGTTCAAATTTATTATATATATAATTTTCAAGGTGCAAAAATACTCACATTTTTCGCTTCTACGAATAAAAACGAACGGTTTTAAATAAAATTATGGAATTTACTTGCTATTTTTTGCATAATTAAGAGGTTTAGATGCTCTTTTGAGCGGTTTTTGTTAAAAATGGAACTATTATGCGTTGCGGAACGTGGTTATTGTGTGTCCGAACTGAACTTTTCGTTCTGCCTTTGCGCCTGATGGTACTGTAGGTGCTTCTATGCCTCCGTTCAGAACGATGTCCGATTCTTCAACCCTTATCTCGTCCCACAGACTGTTGTCTATGAAAAGCTGGTGAAGCTCGCGCCCGCCTTCAACGAGCAGCGACTGAATCTGTCTTCTGTGAAGCTCTGCAAGCATCTGATTCAGAAAGTCTTTTGCTTTCAGCGTTACGAACTCGACGTTGCTGATTCTCTCGTCGGTTTCTGATGTTGTGAAGACTATCGTCGGCGTGCTTCCGTCGAAGATGCTGAGGCTTCGGCTCAGTCTGTTTTGGCGGTCTATGACGATTCGCGTCGGGTTCTTGCCGTGCCACAGTCGCACGTCGAGTCGCGGATTGTCGGTCTCTGCCGTTCGGCTGCCTACAAGTATTGCCTGATTCTCGGCTCTCATCTTGTGGACGAGCATCAGCGTGCGCGGGTTCGAAAGATATCTGTCGGCATCTTTGTTGTAGATGAATCCGTCGGCAGACTGTGCCCATTTCAGCGTGATGTATGGCCGTTGTTTCTGATGGAAGGTGAAGAAGCGGCGGTTTAGAGCCTTACATTCTTCTTCCAGAACCCCGACGGTTACCTCGGCTCCGGCATCGCGCAGCATCTTTATGCCTTTGCCCTGTACTTTGGCAAACGGGTCTACGCAGCCAACCACCACGCGTTTTAGCTTGTGGTCGATGAGCAGCTGGGCGCACGGCGGAGTCTTTCCGTAGTGGGCGCACGGCTCAAGGCTGACGTAGATTGTGGCATCTTTCAGCAGCGACTTGTCTTTGACAGACGCTACCGCATTCACCTCGGCATGTCCTTCGCCGCAGCGGATGTGGTATCCCTCGCCAATAATCTTGCCGTCGAGCACAATCACCGCCCCGACCATTGGGTTGGGCACGGCGTTCTGTCGCCCGTTTTTGGCAAGTTGAATGGCGCGTGCCATATATTTCTCGTCAATCGTCATTTCTAATTCGCTTTTTTGTCTATCTTTGCATTAAATACTAACAATGCGTCAGATTCTTACACATATCCGTCAGCAGCTTTCAGCCGTCTATCCCGACTCCGAAGCCAACGCCATAGCGCGTATGGTTCTCGAATGTAGGTTCGGCATCTCGCTGCTCGATATTTGCATGGGCAAAGATATACAATTATTGCCAAAACAACGTCAAGATTTGGAGAATATTGTGGCTCGTCTGTCAAAAGGCGAGCCTGTTCAGTATGTTCTCGGCAAGACTGAATTCTGCGGATTCGACTTTTCGGTCGCTCCCGGAGTGCTTATTCCGCGCCCCGAAACCGAGGATTTGGTAGATTGGATTGTTGCCGACAGCGAGGCGAAACACGGCTGTTCCATTCTCGACATCGGAACGGGCAGCGGATGTATTGCCATCTCGCTGAAGAAGCTGATGCCCGATGCCATCGTAACGGCATGGGATTTGTCTGACGACGCGCTGCGGCAGGCGGCGGCGAATGCCCGTCAGCTCGATGCCGATGTCCGGTTTGAACAGGTTGATGTGCTGAATGTTACTCCATCTGCCAAGTTCGATATTATCGTGAGTAATCCGCCGTATATCTGCAACCGCGAGAAGGCAGAGATGAGTGATAATGTGCTCAGTCATGAGCCGCATCTGGCTCTCTTCGTCCCCGATGATGCCCCTCTGATGTTCTACCGCGCCATCGCCGTGCTTGGACGCCAGATGCTCAGCGAGGGCGGCTCGCTCTTCTTCGAGATAAACCGCGCTTTCGGTCGGGAAACAACCGATATGCTCGCATCGCTCGGCTACAAGGATATCGAACTGCGGAAAGACCGCTTTGACAACGACAGAATGATAAAGGCTGTATTATGAAGAAACAGATTCCAGAAGAAACGGCTCTCGGCAGAGTGGCGGCTTTGTGTTCGGGCTCAGAGCATTGCGAGGCTGAGGTAAGGGCAAAGCTCGATGCTTGGGAGATTGACGACGAGGCGCAGAATCGCATCGTGGCTTATCTCTACAAAGAGCGTTTTCTCGACGAAAACCGATATGCCAACTTTTTTGCTCACGACAAACTGCGCTACAACCAGTGGGGCAGGACTAAAATACGCATGGCTCTCATACAGAAGCAGATTTCTTCCGAGGCTATAGATGAGGCTCTTGAGAATCTCGACGAGGATGAATATCTCGGCATTCTTCAACAGCTTATCAAGGCTAAGAAGAAGTCCGTCAAGGGCAAGAACGACTACGAATGTCGTTGCAAGCTGATAAAATTCGCCATGAGTCGTGGCTTTGAATACGCTTATATCCAACGATTTATCGAAGGTGGAGATGAAGAAGATGCTTTCGCAGACGATTTCTGAAGCACGGAGCTTCCTTGCCGACGTGCTCGACTTTGTTTTTCCGCGACATTGCACCGTTTGTGGCGAGAGGTTGCAGAAAGACGAGCAGTTCCTGTGCGCCGACTGCCTTCTGCATCTGCCTCGTACAGGCTTGGCAAGTGCCGAGGGCAACGAGATTGAACAGCTTTTCTGGGGAAGGGTGGATATTCAGCGCGCCATGTCGTTTTTCAAATATCACAGCGCGAGCAATTATCACAGAATCCTGATGGATTTGAAGTTTCACGGCAAGCCGGAGATAGGCATTTTCATGGGCAGACTGATGGCGCGAGAACTTGTCGCCACAAAGATTTTCGATGGTGTTGATGTTATCGTGCCTGTTCCGCTGGCAAAAAACCGACTGAAAAAACGTGGCTACAACCAAAGCGAGATGATTGCGCGCGGAATATCCGAAGTTACAGGATTGCAGATAGATACGTGCTCGGTTGTGCGAACAAAAGCCAACGTGTCGCAGATTGGAAAAGGTCGCCAGCAGCGACAGGAAAATGTTGAGGGCATTTTTTCGGTAGTCGATTCTGATGCGCTGAAGGGTAGGCACGTCCTCGTCATCGACGATGTGCTTACGACTGGAGCAACCACCTGCTCGCTCATCTCCGAGATTCAGAAGGTGTGCGATGCCAAGTGCAGCGTGCTCACGATGGCGCTTGCATCTAACTGATTTTCTTCGCGATGCCTCGCACCACAAAAAGCAGATGATGCCATACGGTTGAGCACACTCCGTAGTGGTCTGTCATCACCTTGAAACGCTCAATAAGCGATTCGGTGTGATGCTGTGTTGTTGCTCCGCCGGTGTAGAACTGCGAAATAGTGATGTTAGTACCTTTTATCTCAATTCCTTGTTTCTCAGCCTCTTTCATTATTCTGATGCACCAATCCACATCGGCAGAATATTTGTATTTCAGATTGTACTTGCAGAAAAGTCTTTGATTAACGATGAAAGCCTGATGGCACACCAACATTCCGTTTTTGAACGATTTCCAGTTCAGATTCTCGGGAATGTTTTTTCTTCTCATTCCAAGATAGTTGCCTTTCTCGTCCAACACCTCGGTGTAGCCGTATATTACGCCCGGCTCGCTGTCGTCCGAAACAAATTTGGCTATCTGGCTTAGCGTGTCGCAGCCTTTCAGCGTGTCGCCGGCATTCAGAAACATTATGTATCTGCCGTGTACTCTGCCGTCGAAAGCCTTGTTCATGGCGTCGTAGATGCCTCGGTCTTTTTCCGAAGAGAAACTTACGGTGTGCCGTGCTCTCTCGGCATATTCTTTTATAACCGAAAGCGTGTTGTCTTTCGATGCGCCGTCGATGAAGATGTGCTCCAGACTGTCAAAATCCTGCGAATCAACACTTTCTATGGTTCGCCTAATCTCCGACGATGCGTTGTAGCACACCGTCACGATGCTGAAAAGTGGCTGTGTCTCAGGCATGCTTTCCAGTTATTTTGTTGTATAGATTGATGTATTGCATTGCCACGTTACTCTCTGAGTATGAGGCTGCTGCCTTGCGATAAGCCATCTCGCTCAGACCGTTGTGCTCATCGTCGCCAAGACACCAGCAGATGCCGTTGGCAAAGTCCGACGCGTTTTTGTACTCAGCCACATAGCCGTTGTGCAGATGGTCTATCATCTGCGGAATGCCGCCCACGTTGAAGCCCACGCACGGCGTTCCGCACGACATTGCCTCGACGATGGTGTTTGGCAGGTTGTCCTGAAGCGATGGGGTGACGTAGAGGTCTACGGCGTTATACACGTTTACAAGCGTGTGCTCGTCGCTTACATAGTCCATGTTGTAGACAGGGAACGGCAGAAGGCTCTGCATCTCCGAAGCCTTGTTGCCCATCATCACAACGCCAAGATTTTCGGCAAGTTCGGGGTTGTTCTGCTTTATAATCTGGCAAGCCTCGATAAGATATTTCGCACCCTTGCGCTCATCTGTTACCTTCAGCGAGCCGAAGAGAAGCAGTTTCTTATCCTGCGGAAGATTGCACTTCTGGCGCGCCTCTTTCTTGTTGCGCGGCTTGAAGAGGTTGTTGTTTATAGCGTTAGGAATGCTCTGTATGCTGTGTCCTGCTATCAGCGAGCTCTGCTTTGCCAAGTCCTCGAGCCAGTGGCTGCATGCCACAAAATGAAGGTGCGAGCCGCTGTAAATCTTCTTCTTCTTGAGATATGTTCTGTGCGAGAGGTCGTTCTTGCTGCCACCGCCGTAGATGAGCGGACAGTTGCGACACTCGGTCTTGTACTTGTCGCACTCGCTGGCATAGTGGCAGATGCCTGTGAAAGGCCACATGTCGTGCAGAGTCCACACAATGGGTTTGCCCGATGCTATAATCTTCTCGATGTCCTTCAGCGACAGGAATCCTTGGTTTATCCAGTGCAGATGAATCACGTCTGCCTGCTTAAATTCGGGCAGATCGGTAATATCGGTGCCGGTGTTGGCAATGTCAACCTGAAAAAGATTGTTCTTCTTGAACTTGTTAGCCATCCAAATAACCGCGCGCTCCCACACAAACTGAACCTGATGTCTTATCGAAGGGTCGAGTGCCACAACGGTAATCTGGTTTGTCTGTTTATCCCTCACAAGCATTTTTGCCTTTATGCCGTTGTTTTTCAGAGCTTCCATAAGTCGGTTGGCTGCGATGGCTGCTCCGCCTATGCGTTCTGATGTGTTGACAAGAAGAACTCTCATATATTTTTTAGTGTTAGAAACTATTCTGCAAAATTAGAGAAAAAAAATGAAATACGTTGTTTGTGGCTTGTCAGAAATAATGTTAAATATGCGAATCTGCCGAAGAGAATGTGCATTTTCCTTTCAAAAAACGCACAAAATTTATTTGTTTGTTTTGATAAACAGTAGTATTTTTGCCAAGCCATAACGCATGGTTGTTGTTATCGTGTTTGCTTGTGCATATCGAACAGAATGGTTGCATGGGTAAACGCTTATTTATAAATTATTTAAAATCTGAAAAGATAAGAAATGAAGAAATCTTTACTACTTATTATTCTTAGCATTGTTTCATTCAATGTGACTCATGCCGACATTACTTGGAAACTGTCTGATGACGGTACTCTGACCATCTCGGGAACTGATATGCCTGATTACTTCGACATTGATGCTCAGCGTGGTGTTGCTCCTTGGTATCGTGAGGTAAGTAAAATCAATAAAATTGTGATAGAGGATGGAGTGACTAATATTGGAACTGGTGCATTTCAAAGCTGTTATAATGCCACTTCTGTTACAATTCCGAATTCCGTGACAAGCATTGGTGATGCTGCATTTATGGGGTGCAGTCAGCTTACTTCTATCACAGTTCCGAATTCAATTACAAGGATTGGAAGACAGACTTTCCGTAGCTGTATGGCACTAACTTCTTTCACTATTCCGGATAATGTGACGAGTATTGGAGAGAATGCTTTTATGGCTTGCAAAAGTCTGACGACAATAACCATACCTAACTCTGTGACGAATATTGACGAGTTTGCTTTCATTGGCTGTATGGGACTTACTTCTATCACAATTTCAAATTCAGTGACGAGTATTGGTGAATCTGCTTTCGATGGCTGTGGGAATCTCGCTTCTATCGTAATTCCAAATTCGGTAACAGAAATTAAAACACATACTTTCAATGGCTGTTGGAATCTCGCTTCTGTCACAATTCCAAGTTCAGTAAAAATAATCAGAGATGAGGCTTTTTCTTATTGTTCTGCTCTGACCTCTGTTACTAATCTTGCCACAACTCCGCAGGAAATAGGGGCACGTTCGTTCCATAAATATGGCACACTTCATGTGCTTCCGGGCTGCAAGGCTGCATACGAGGCTGCTGAATACTGGAAGAACTTCACGATTGTAGAAGATGCCGTAGACATTCAGTCTGAAACAACCGGAATAGCTGATGCTGAGACAGATAACGGCATGAAAGACGGCAAATACATTGTTGGTGGCAAGCTCGTGATTGTAAAGAACGGCAAGAATTTCAATCTTAACGGCATAGCCGAATAACTATTTTCGAAAGAATAATCTTAATTGTGCTCCCCGCTTGCTTTTGGCTGGCGGGGAGTTTTTTTGATATGTGCGGAATTGCAATGGCGAGAAGGTGAGTTTTGTGTCTTGTTATATTGTTACTTTGTAAACAAAGAATAATGAAATTTTATTTGTTTGTTTTGATAAAAATAGTAATTTTGCTAGCCATAACGTATGATTACGTTCAAAATGAATAGCGGCTTTATATTTAGTGCTGATTATTCTAATGAGTGTGCTACTCATCGTAAAATTTTCATCTATGCAAGTATCGATACACAAAATGACGGAGACTTTCTCAGTTAGCCGTACCATCGAGTGTGACGGTTCGGTGATAATGAATTTAGATTTACGAGAAGGCAGAAAATATTTCTCTGATTATTATTTGTGATTAAAACAAAATTGTGAAAATGGATAATTATATAGAACAAATTTCCACTCTTGAAAATCTCATGTTAGCTTGGAGAAAGTTGGAACGAGCTTTTAATTATGGTGATGTTTGGTTTGATGAACTTGTTATTTCTGCGTTTAAGGTGAATTTGGTAGATAACCTTAAGGGGATAAGAGAGCAACTCTTAAACGGCAAATACCAAATGAAACCTATTAAACCAGTACCATTTCCCAAGGGGGGAGGAGAAGTTCGACAGTCTTTTTATGTAGACTTTAGAGACCAACTTGTTTGGGTTGCTGTATTTAATGTCATTGGTCGAACTTTTGATGTTATGATGCCTGCGTGGAGTTTTGGCAATCGTCAATATGTCTCTATGTGGAAGGGTGTTGATGAAGTGAGTCATATACAATCTTGGTATATTGGAAATCATAGAAATACGACGCGACACATTTATAGGAAATGGACGCAAAGTTGGCCTTTGATGCGTAAGAAAATTACTGCATCATTAAAAAAGATGGCAGGACTTGAAGGTGATGATTTAGATGAAGTTGATAATCAAGTATACGATGACGAAGAACGCCTCAATAAAAATCAGGACTTTCTCAAGTTGAAATATTTAAATAAAGATTATTTTCCAACACACAAATCTTATGAATCTCTCTATTGGACGGGCATAGATTTGTCTCATTTTTATCAAAAGGTAAGTATTGAAAAAGTTAGATTAAAAATTGAATCAGTTCTAAAGGAGATGCCTGAGTATAACGAAACTTTTGCAAATCTTCTTAAAACTATTACAGAATTTGAGATAGACTATAGCGATTATCAATATGAAGGTGCTGACAATGATCTTAAGGCGATGCAACTTGATAAGAGTGTACAGTTTGAAGGGTTGCCTACAGGACTTATTGTAGCTGGCATGTTGGCCAATATCTATATGATAGACATTGATGATCAAGTTTCTTTGCGACTAGAGAAAGAAAGAGATATTATTCATTTCAGGTATGTGGATGACCATGTCATTATATCTACATCCGCAGAAAAACTCATTAAATGGCTTGCATGGTACCAGCAACTACTATCCGAAAATGGATTGGAACTAAATGTATCAAAGCTCGCTCCAAAAGGACTTTTGGAAGGCTTGTCAAAGGGAGAAAAACAAGTTAATTTGAAAAACTTAATTAATGACGTCTATAGTGAAGATTTAATTAAAAATATACAAAAGTACGCAAGCATTGATCCCAAATACCCAGCTCCATTGATGACACAGACCCTTCAGAAGGTATCTATGCTTCAGGGGGTCAACCTAAATATGCTTTCAACGCGAGAGTTTGAAATGGTTTTTGGAGAACTACAATCTTTACTTGTGGCGGATCTTTCTGAGGATGAAATTAAAAAAAGTACACGTATTTCTTTTGCTTGTACCCTGCTTACAAGATTAATTGTAGATGGAGATGTGGATTATGAAAAAATTCATTATTTTCGCTGCAAGTGGCTCGAACAAGTAGATGAAATCAAGAAGTGCCTTCTTAAGAAATTGTCAGAAGAAACACCTCTTAAAGGGTATGAAGATGAAAAAAAGATTAATAACCTTGTTGATATATGTAGCAATATTATTTTAAACGATGCTCAAGTATTGGAAAAAGATGATATATCAATAATTGACAAGTTAAAGGAATATTGCCAAGATGTTACTTTTGAGGATGATTGTCTTAGACAAATTAATAAAATATTAAAAAAAGGAAAAGACAAGAACAAAAAACGAGAGCATCAGGTCTTCAATATGCTAATGTTTGCTTTAGATAAAGTACCAGATAAGGTACGAATATGGATTCGTGCCTTTTATTATTGTTTACGCCATGAACCTGCTCAGGTAACTAAGTTATATGATAAATTAGAAAGTTTCAGAAACACCAAATTACACAGTTTGAGTGTTGACTTTCTGACTGCATTACTCAATACACTTTGTGCAGAAAATATTATTAAGGCGACGGCTAGACTTGTACTTAAAGACTATAAAAGACCTTCTGATGCAGAGAAGGACAAGTCGTTCATTTACAAAATAAGATCAATAGAAATTGATCGACAAAATTCTGAGCTTTTTTTTGTCAAAGATTCTCAACAAATGTTGCTTAGGGCATTTGCTTTTTTTAATATATATGCAGAGAAGATAAACATAGTGGGTTACAGTAAAAAAAAGGTAACATTCTTTTCTTTGATTTCAGATTACCATGGTTTTAAATTAGATAGTACATTTTGGTTACTATGGATTGCAGATTTGCTTAAGACTAGGTGTCTGAACAATAACCCCATATTCTCTTCGTTACTAAAAGATAAACTTGAAGAAGCGAATGTGGAATCTGAGTATTTCAAAGCATTTTTCCTTGCATATTTGCGAGAAATTTCAAGGACATCAGAAAATGAAATGCATCTTCCAAAGAATTTGGGTGATTCTGCCAAATGGCTTACTCCAGAAATAAAATATACGATAATGCGTATGCCAGAAGTCGCAGAGTTGTATAAATTGTTAAAGGATGATGAAAAGAAACAGTATAAAGCACTTGTCAAAAAAGGGAAGCAGAATCTTATACAATGGATTCAAGATGTAAATAAGGTTTCAATAGAAAATGCGAAATATGAGTTAGTGAATTCGGAACTTTTGTCAGTTTTAATCTTATTATCTGTTATTAGGTCAATTGAATCTGAATTTGAGTCACAACGTGTGGATATGGGTTCTATAAAATTACACCCCGAAAATTTTTATTTTAAATCGGATAAAATTCCTCAAACATGGTCTGGCTTAATTTCGATGATTGAGAGTGACAAACTGAAAATACAGTACTTGCCAAATTTGGATCTTAATTGCGATGCATACAAATATCCCAAGATATTGAACGGAAAATCATCCATTGATGCATCAGTATGTTATGGGCTTGGTATCATTTTTCTGCAGTTGTTAAGTAAGAAGAATGTATTGCCTTGGGCTCTCAACAGTGAACAAGTTGGATTTGAATGGCAGTATGTTCTACACGAATTGCAAGGTCAAGGACGTATCTCCTCTCTAAACTATAGAATATTGAGTGCTTGTCTGTCTCCTCGGCTGCGTGAGAATATTATGCTTAGTGAGATGTTAGGTGATGGTTATGTTCGTGAAGCATTTCGTGACAACCCCAAAATAGAACTTTTAGAGGACCTCAAAATGGAACTAATTAAATCATCACATCAACTTTGTGATAATTTAGTTTCTGTTGCAGATGAAACCCATAGACAATTAACAATAATAGATT
>JBGUGY010000393.1:0-2482 GCA_045111775.1 Bacteroidaceae bacterium
TCCGAAGGGAATAATTGCCCTGAACGTTACGATGCTGCCGTCGGATGTGGAGCTTGAGGGCGTAACCGTAAGCGAGGTGCGCCGACAGACTACGCAGACACAGAAACTCGACATAAAAGACCAGAAGCTGATGCCCGACGCATCGGGCGGAAGCGTAGAATCGTACATAGCAACGCAAGCCGGAGTATCATCGAACAACGAGCTGAGCTCGCAATACAACGTGCGAGGCGGCAGCTTCGACGAGAACAGCGTCTACATCAACGGAATAGAGGTGTACCGTCCTATGCTCATCAGCTCGGGACAGCAAGAGGGTCTGAGCATCATCAACCCCGACATGGTTAGCGACATCGGCTTCTCATCGGGCGGATTCGAGGCTAAATATGGCGACAAGATGTCGTCGGTTCTCGACATAACCTACAAGAAGGTGAAGAAGTTTGAGGGAAGCGCAAACATCAGCATGCTTGGCGGAGGCATCTACGCCGGATTCGGAAACAAGCATTTCAGCATGACGCAGAGCGTGAGATACAAGACTAACCGATACCTTCTCGGAACGCTCGACACGAAGGGCGAATACAATCCAAACTTCGTTGACTATCAGAATTATACAAGCTGGTCGCCAAACAAGCGATGGACTATCGACTTCATCGGAAACTACTCGCGAAACAGCTATCAGTTCAAGCCGTCGGACAGAACGACGACTTTCGGAACGCTCGACGACATAAAGGAATTCAAGGTCTATTTCGACGGTCAGGAGAAGGATTTGTTCCGCACATACTTCATGACCGGAAGCATCACGCGCAAGTTTACCGAGCACACGTTCATCTCGCTTCAGGGCGCGGCCTACAACAGCAGGGAGCAGGAAACGTACGACATTCAGGGCGAATACTGGCTCAACAACGAGGGCGTGGACGAGAGCATAGGCGTGGGAACGTACAAGGAGCACGCGCGCAACTATCTGACAATGAACGTAAAGAGCGTAACAATAAACGGCCAGGTAAGAAAGAAGGCGCACGAGATAAGATGGGGCGCGCTTCTGAAGCACGAGGTCGTAGACGAGAAGATGAAGGAATGGGAGATGCGCGACTCGGCAGGCTATTCTCTGCCCCACTCCGAAAGCCAGCTCAGACTTATCTACAACCTGAGCAGCAAAAACAAAATGAGCTCCGACAGATACGAGCTTTACGCACAGGACACTTGGCGAATGAACAACGACAAGGGCTTGTTCACAATCAACTACGGACTGCGCTACGCCTACTGGAACTTCAACAGCGAGAGCATCATAAGTCCGCGTCTGTCGGTAGGTTTCATCCCTAAGAAGAACGACAATTTCACGTTCCGTTTTGCCACGGGGCTCTACTATCAGGCTCCGTTCTACAAGGAGCTGAAAGACACCACGATGACGGCAAACGGCAACGCCACAGTAACGCTGAACAAGGACATCAAGAGCCAGAGGAGCATCCACTTTGTGCTGGCTGGCGACTACAAGTTCAGAATGGCAAACCGTCCGTTCAAGTTCACAACCGAGATTTATTACAAAATTCTCAGCAACCTCAACCCTTACAACGTTGACAATCTGAAGATTACTTACTACGGAAAGAACCTTAGCAACGGCTACGCCACGGGCATAGACATGAAGTTGTTCGGCGAGTTTGTGCCGGGAAGCGACTCGTGGCTCACCCTCTCGGTTATGAAGACCGAGGAAAAGCTCTTCGGCAAGCGGATTCCGCGTCCAACCGACCAGCGCATGAACCTCTCGCTCTACTTTACCGACTACTTCCCGGGCACGGACAAGTGGAAGATGAGCCTAAAACTGAGCTACGCCGGAGGACTGCCGTTCGGACCTCCGCACACGGGACGCGAGATGCAGTTCTTCCGCACGCCGGCATACCGCCGAGCCGACATTGGCATGAGCTACCGCCTGCTCAACAACGAGGAGCACGACATACGCACGGGCATAGCATCGAAGATGCGCAACGCGTGGATTGGCATAGATGCCTTCAACCTCTTGAATATCAACAACGTGAACTCGTATTTCTGGCTAACGGACGTAACAAACAATCAGTTTGCCGTACCAAACTATCTCACCGGCCGCCAGATAAACGTTAGGCTTCTGCTTGAATTCTAATAAAGCTACATTCGGAAATATGATAAACATAATAAGATATGTGGAAAGAAACTAAAGTAGTTAAGAACGTAGGGTATGATAATTTCGATGCTAGATTTGGAGCATACGCAACAGATGAAGCAGACAAAAAATCTATTCTTTATATTGGAGATAAGGAAATACTATTAGACATGGTTACTTGTGTCAAAAGTTATAGTGATAAAGTTGTTGTTCAAGTTGATGATGGAGCTGGGCTTAATGATGCTATGTTGTACACCAAGGATGGTGAACTGCTAAATGTGGTAAATAATACACTTTCTCTTACATCCAAGGCGAATCTTCGTTATTTGAATGTCAAAATGGGAAAAGGGCTTACAA
>JBGUGY010000394.1:0-4392 GCA_045111775.1 Bacteroidaceae bacterium
CGGCAGACTCTGCGCGACAGAGGCATCTGCGTGGTTATTCCGACGTACAACAACGGCTCTACGGTAGAGGATATCGTGGAGCGTGCCTTGTTGCAGTGCGCCGATGTAATTGTGGTTGATGACGGCTGCACAGATTCAACCGCCAATGCCCTTCAGCAACTTTCAGACATCTACGAGAGCCTTCACGTCGTTACGTTCAGAAAAAACAAGGGTAAGGGCGCGGCTCTGAAAGCCGGTTTCAGAAAGGCAAAAGAACTTGGATTTGCCTATGCCATCACGCTCGATTCCGACGGACAGCATTTCCCCGAGGATATTCCGCTGATGCTGAAGGCTAATCAGGAGAATCCCGGCGCGCTGATTGTAGGCGAACGCCAGAATCTGGAGAAGATGGAACGAAGCGGCGGCAGCAAGTTTGCCAACAAGTTCAGCAACTTCTGGTTCTGGGTTCAGACTGGATATAACCTGAAGGACACGCAGACGGGATACCGCCTCTATCCGCTGAAGAAACTGCACGGACTGTGGCTTCTCACATCGCGCTACGAGGCCGAACTCGAACTGATGGTCTTTGCTGCATGGCACGGCGTAAGGCTTGTGAGCACGCCTGTAAACGTGTTCTATCCGCCGCGCGAGGAGAGGGTTTCGCACTTCCGTCCGGGAATTGATTTTACGCGCATCTTCATACTGAACACGATTCTGTGCGGTCTTGCCGTGATTTACGGACTTCCGCTGCGCGTTCTGCGATTTGTACTGATGATTTTGCGGACGGTCTACTCGCTGCTTTTCTTCTCGTTTTTCAGTCTTGTGGTCGTAACTCCGTTCACGATGCTTTATCTGAAAATCGGCAAGGAGACAGAGGAGAAGAAGCTCCGCCTGCACAAACTTCTTAACTTCATGCTTAGGTTCATCGTCTTCTACCACAAGATTCCGGGCGTGAAGATT
Source organism: Bacteroidaceae bacterium (assembly GCA_045111775.1). Classification (GTDB taxonomy): domain Bacteria; phylum Bacteroidota; class Bacteroidia; order Bacteroidales; family Bacteroidaceae; genus Ga6A1. The sequence goes on from JBGUGY010000394.1 coordinate 940, forward strand.
TCTATCGGAAACAACAGCGGCGAGACGTTCGAGAAGCCGGCGGTTGTGATTTGCAACCATCAGTCGCATCTCGACCTCATGATGATGCTTGCCGTAACTCCGAAGATGATTGTGCTTACAAAAGATTGGGTTTGGAACAATCCGTTCTATGGCTACATAATCCACAAGGCAGAGTTCTATCCTGTTTCGGCAGGGCTCGACAATATAATGGATAATCTCAAATCGCTGGTAGACAGAGGCTACAGCATCGCCGTCTATCCCGAAGGCACTCGCTCGCCCGACTGCCGCATAGGCCGCTTTCATCAGGGAGCGTTCTACTTGGCTAAGTCGCTCGGCGTGGACGTAGTTCCGCTGGTGCTCTACGGGGCAGGAAAGGTTCTTCCGAAGAAGGGACGCCATCTTAACAAGGGCATCATAAGGCTTGAGATTGACAAGCGCCGCTCGATTGACGAACTGAACGGCATGGGAACGCTGAAGGAGACAGCTTCGGCTTTCAGAAAATACTACAAGGACAGATACACCGAAATGTGTAACAAGATAGAGCAAGATGTTTGATAGAAAAAGAGTTGTAATTATTGGCAGCGGACTTGGCGGACTGTCGTGCGGCACGATTTTGCAGAAGAACGGCTTCGACGTGACTGTGATTGAACAGGGCACTCAGCCGGGCGGATGCCTTCAGTGCTTTGAGCGCAGGGGAGCCAAGTTCGAGACGGGCATGCACTTCATCGGCTCGGCCCTGCCGGGGCAGACTATGCACTCTTTGATGAACTATCTTGGATTGCTCGACGATGTGAAACTTTCGCAACTCGATGAAAACGGCTACGACATCGTGTCGCTCGCTGGGCAGAGATTCAGTTTTGCCAACGGCAGAGAGCCTTTCATCGAGACGATGGCATCGTACTTCCCGAAGGAGAAGGATAACATCAGAAAATATTACGATATTGTAAAGCTGATAGCCAGTTCTTCGGCGCTGCACTCGCTCACGTCGAGCCATCGCGACGATGCCATTCATGCTGAATATCAGCTTAAAAGCATAAACGACGAACTCGACCAAATCTTCGGCGACGAGATGCTGAAGAATGTCATCGTAGGAGCGTTGCCGCTCTACTCAGCGCAACTCGACAAGACGCCGTTTGCGCAGCACGCGCACATTGCCGATTTCTACAATCAGAGCGCATTCCGCATTGTTGGCGGAAGCGACCATATTGCCCACTCGCTCGTGGCAAATATCGGGCGCATGGGCGGACAGGTGATTACGCGCTGCAAGGTTCATCGCATAGTCTGCGACGAGCGTCAGGCTGTTGGAGTGGATACCGACAAGGGCTTCATCAATGCCGATATCGTTGTTAGCACTATTCACCCTATGCGCACGCTCGAGCTTCTTGCCGGCACAAACATCCTTCGTCCGGCATTCTGCAAGCGCATAAACAGCATGCCGCAGACAAGCGGCGGATTCTCGGTGTACCTCAAGTTCAAGAAGAACACAGTTCCGTACATGAACTCGAACTTCTATGCCTATAGCGGCAACACTCCGTGGAACTGCGAGCAATATACCGACGAGCAATGGCCAAAGGGTTTCCTATACATGCACATGTGCCACGAGGAAAAGCCTGTGTGGGCTGAGAGCGGCATCATAATTTCGTACATGAACTACGACGAGGTTGCCAAGTGGCATGGCACGAAAATAGGTCGCCGCGGCGAGGATTACGAGCGTTTAAAGAAAGATCGTGCCGAGAGGCTGATAAACGCCGTTGAGAGCCATTTCCCGGGCTTTAAGGACTCGGTGGATAGTTTCTACACATCAACGCCGCTTACTTATGTCGACTATACCGGCACCGAGCAGGGCTCGATGTACGGCATTGCCAAGGATATCTCGCTGGGCGTTGCTGGCAGAGTGCCTTACCGAACCAGAATCCCAAATCTGCTTCTGGCAGGGCAGAACGTAAATTCTCACGGAATGTTGGGCGTTCTTGTTGGAACTATTATCGCCTGCTCCGAACTTGTTCCGGCTCAGACGATTTACGGTCAGATTCAGCAATCAAAATGCAGGTAGAGATGGGCAAGAAGGTAGTCATAATAGGCGCAGGACGGGGCGGATTGTACACCGGAGCAATTCTTGCCAGGGAGGGACTCGAAGTAACCGTTGTCGAGAAGAATCAGACTATCGGCGGCGGCTTGCAGAGTTTTGTGCGCTTTGGCGAGGTATTCGACACCGGAATGCACGTCATTGCCGGAATGGGGCACGACGGAAGCATCAGGAAGATTTGCCGCTATCTGGGCATTGCCGACAGCATCCGTATAAAGGATGTTGACCGCAATTGCATTGACCGCCTCTATTTCTCTGAAGACAAGAAATATTACGATATAGCCTGCGGACGCGAGGAGTATGTTGATACTCTGTCGCGATATTTTCCGCATCAGCGCGACAATCTGAAGCGATATGTCGATGCCATGTTCCGCATAACCGACGAGCTCGACCTGTTCAAGCTAAGGCGCACGTCGCTGCAAATGAAGATGCACTCCGAAGAGTTCATGCTCTCGGCATCCGATTTCATAGCCAAGTACATCAGCGACGAGAAACTGCGAAGCGTGGTGGCTTACATGAATCCGATGTATTCGGGCAGATACGACAGCACTCCGGCATTTGTGCACGCCATAATCTCGGTGCTCTACATAAAAGGTCCGAGCAGGTTCGAGGGCGGCTCGCATCATTTTGCCGATGCTCTCGCCAAGGTCATTACCGATAATGGCGGAACAATCGTCACTTCCGACGGCGTGAAGACGATTTTCACCGTCGACGGAATGGTTTCGAAGATTCGCACGCAGAAGGGGCTCGAATTTGAGGCAGACTATTACATCTCCGACATTCATCCGTGCACGCTGATAAAACTGCTCGACAACGAGAGGGCTCTTCCGAAGGCATACCGAACGCGTCTCGAAAGCATCCCGAACTCGTATTCGGCTTTTACGCTCAACATAAAACTGAAGCCCGGCACGTTCCGCTACTTCAACCACACGGCTTACTACATGAGCAAGTACGCCGAAATCTGGAACTTTGGCAACGACGACAACGGCTGGCCTCGCGGATTCCTCTTCATGACTCCGCCAAACCAGAATCAGGGCGAGTTTGCAACGAAGGTAATCATCACCGCCCCGATGCCGTGGCATTATGTAAGCCGATGGGAGAACACAAAGGTTGGCAATCGCGGCGCGGATTACGAGGCTTGGAAAGAGGAGTGCAAGGAAAAACTCATCTGCCAGATTGAGGAAATTTATCCCGATTTCAGAAATTATATCGACAAGATAAATACCGCCTCGCCGCTCACTATCCGCGATTATTTCGGCGCGAAGGAAGGCGGAATGTGCGGATTCTCGAAAGACTGCCGAAACATCGTGCTTTCGCAAGTTCCGGTGGTTACAAAGATAAAGAATCTTCTGCTCACGGGGCAGAAC
>JBGUGY010000395.1:0-2342 GCA_045111775.1 Bacteroidaceae bacterium
ATGAGGAAGGCGAAACTACCGATGTGTGCTACATAACCAGCAACACCGAGGAATGGAAAAAGTACACTGGAGCATATATTGACGCCGGATTTCTTATCGACTACCTCACCCCAGAGGAATATTTTTCGTTTATTGCAAAGATTGAAAATATTGATATCGAGACGATTAACCAGCGAGTAGCATCTTACGAGCACTTCATGAACGGTGAGATTCTCGGGCAAAAGAAACTAATCCGCGATATGTCGGCAGGAAACAAGCAGAAAATCGGCATCATCAGTGCGCTTCTGCACACACCTAAGATTGTAATCCTCGACGAGCCATTCAACTTTCTTGACCCAAGCAGCCAGAGCATCTTCAAACGAATGCTGAAGCAATATCAGCAGGAAAACAACGCCACGGTGCTCGTTTCGAGCCACAACATAAACCACACGGTCGACTTGTGTACAGAGATTGCCCTTCTCGAAAGCGGAAAGATTATCCAGCACATCACTCACGTTGATGAGGAGGCTCAAAAAACATTGAACGAATATTTCAACGTCTACTAAATAAAAAAGAAGTGTCACTCAAGAATAATTGAATGACACTTCTTTTTTTTAAAATATTCTGCCGCAGATTCTGATGCTCAGAACTGGAATTCCGACAATTTTATGCATCACATCGAAGAATTCTTCCGATTCATCAGCCTCTGCAACGTGAGTCATGATATCAGGGTCGGTCTTGCTTGTAATTTTTGGCTTGCCATGGAACATCACGCCCAGTTCGCCCATCACGCCAACACGATGCTTCATCGGAACAGTGTTTCCAAAACCGATGCCGACATATGGTTTTACCGACCACGTTGTAATGGCAGCATCAACCTTTCCGTCCTTCGCCTTGATGCGAGTATCGTCCAAATCAATGTACCAGTTTTTTATGTCTTCTCTCTTATAAGTCTTTCCATTAACCTTTATGTCATCAGCATACGCATCAACAGTAACAATATTCGATGCACCGATATAGAAACCGCCTGTTACATGGAACGGCCATCTCTTGTTAGGATAGTAGTCGGCAAGAACCTTGAATGTTGAAAGATTAACTCGTGCATTAGCCTTTACAGTTGCCTCGTAATTATAGTTAGCGTGCTGTCCCTCTTCAACCCAAGCATCAAAGTCGTTATCAAAACTTGGAGTTTTAAGATAACTGAATCCGGCACGCAATCCTACATGGTCTGATACATATGTTCCGGCATCGATACCAACGCCCGAAAGAATTCCGATATTCAAACCAACCGATAAGTTCTTGAACGGTTCAACCCCATCTCTCTGGGCAAACAGCGTTGTTGTCCCAAACAAAACTGAAAGTAAAAAGATAATTGATTTACGCATGACCTTTAAAGATTAAATGATTTGACTTCAATATTTATATTCGATATTGCAAATGTATTATTTTTAGGCAGAATTTACAAACAAAAGTAAAGTATATTTGCACTATTGGAAAAAAAAACTACCTTTGCAAAATAAAACAAAATAGGAACTATGAAGAAATTACTTATTATACTTGCATTCGTCTGCATATCGCTCGGAATGGAGGCTCAGACTCAGGTGGTTTCTACCGTATATTATGCCAACGAAAGAATTAGTACTCAGGCATCTACGGGCGAGCAGATTGACAAGGAGATGCGAACAGTCGAGTTCATCGTCGTAGGACGTTCGCAGGTTATAATGCACACCAGCACATCACTCGAAGCATTCTATCTCGAAGAGGGAAACAAGGAGAACGTTGGAAACGCTATTAAATATCAGGCCGTTACATCGCGAGGCATCGAAGGAAACGTATTCCTCGAAACAAAGCGACACAACAATATCATCTGCTTCTCGATAAGGTTCGAGAACTTCAAGAAAGATGTAATCGACGAGTACTTCTGCCCTATCGGTGGCAACCTGCTCGACTAACAATAAAAAACAATGCTGAAAGATTGGAACATACCAAATCTCTCAGCATTATTTTTTTGCTTATTTCGAAAAATCGATAAAACAGAAATCTCCGTTCAGTTTGTACAGCACGAGCGAGTTAAGCTCCTGCCACCACGGATGGCTGTCCTCCTGCTTGTTCATCTCTGCCTTGGCATCGAGGAAACCGAGAATCTTGTGCCACACATTGGGCTGTACGAAAATGGTGATAGTGCGACTGCTCATCTCGTCGTAATAGTCGATGGAATAAAGCACGCTTCCTCTCGATGTAGGCGGAACGTACTTATTCATTCGTGCAACCTTCTCAAGCGAGAATCGCTCCTTCATACAATCCTTTATATCGTACTTAACGATAGGAATTGTGTTTTTCTGAGCGTTTGCTCCCAACACCAT
>JBGUGY010000396.1:0-7193 GCA_045111775.1 Bacteroidaceae bacterium
CGGCAAGCAGTCGCCATCCGGAAAATTCACTATGACATGGCCTGTGAAGTTTACCGATGCTTATTCTTCAAAGAATTTCCCAATAGACGAAGACCCTCGCATCGACATGCTTAATCAGGGCAAGAAGGGCAATGTGCGCAACGTCGACTTTACCGAATACGAGGAGGATATCTACGTTGGCTACCGTTATTTCGACTCGTTCAATGTGCCTGTAAGTTATCCGTTCGGCTATGGTTTGAGCTACACTACTTTCGAGTACAGCGATGCAAAGATTGACAAGAAAAACGATGGCTACGAAGTGTCTGTAACAATCAAGAATACTGGCGAGCGAGAGGGCAAGGAGGTCGTAGAACTTTACATCTCAGCTCCTGATTCTAAGGCAGCCAACAAGCCAGTCAAGGAGTTGAAGGCATACGGCAAGACAAAGAATCTGAAGCCGGGCGAGAGCGAGACTCTTACGCTGAATGTTGCCGCTGCCGATTTGGCATCTTTCGATGAGGCTTCTTCGGCATGGGTTGTTGCCGAGGGCGAATATCAGTTCCTCGTTGCCGCTTCTGTTCAGGACATCAAGGCAACTCTCAAGGCATCAGTAAAAGGTCAGCAGACAAAGGTTCACGATGCTCTGAAACCAGAGGTGAAACTCAATTTGTTAAAGAGATAGGAATATGAGGACGATAATATCATTGGCACTTGCGGCTTTGTGCTGCCTTCCCGTTCTGGCTCAGGAGAAACTGTTCAACAGCGCCAGCGTGCAGTCTCCGGTCGTAAACAGCGACGGCACGGTTACTTTCAACCTATACGCTCCAAAGGCTGTGAAGGTCGAGGTGACTGGCGATTTTCTGCCTACAAATCCAATCGAGATTCCCGGCTATGGCACATACGATGCTCCCGGTGTAGCCCAGCTTGTTGAGGGCAAGAACGGTGTGTGGAGTTACACAACCGGCAAACTGGCTCCCGAGATGTACAGCTATACTTTCAATATCGACGGAATGACGGGCGTGAAAGACCCTGCAAATATCTATGTTAATCGCGATATTGTATCGTTTACCAACATCTTCATTGTCAGTGCGGAGAAGGGTGATAAAGGCGATTTGTATAGAGTGAACGAAGTGCCTCACGGAAATCTCAGCAAGGTGTGGTACAACAGTCCAACGCTGAAGATGCAGCGACGCATGACAATCTATACTCCTCCCGGCTACGACAAGGGAGGAAAATATCCCGTTCTGTATCTGCTTCATGGCTCGGGTGGCGACGAGAATGCTTGGAGCGAGCTTGGCAGAGCTGCCCAGATTCTCGACAACCTCATAGCCACGGGCAAGGCAAAGCCGATGATTGTGGTAATGCCGAACGGCAATCCAAACTGTCAGGCTGCTCCGGGCGAGTGGTCGTTTGGTATGTACACGCCGGGATTCCGTGGGGCAGGCACTGGGCCGACCGAGCCTGCCGCTGCTACCATTCCTGCCAGCTTCATGGATATCGTCAAGTATGTCGATGCCAACTACCGAACCGTCAAGAACCGTGCCGGGCGTGCCGTCTGCGGACTGTCAATGGGCGGTGGACACACATTCTCCATCAGTCTGCTTTATCCCACCACATTCGATTATTACGGACTCTTCTCTGCCGGTCTGCATCTGGGCAAGGACTTCAACATGAATCAGCCTTTTGCCGAGCAGATTAAGAGCGACCCTAACTTCGCGCAGCAGAGCGCAAAGCTGTTCGGCAGCAAGCCAAAGCTCTACTGGATGGGCATGGGCAAGAATGACTTCCTCTACCAAAGTACCGTGGACCTTCGCAACTACTGGGACAGCAAGGACTATAAGTACGAATATGTCGAAACCGACGGCGGTCACATCTGGCGCAACTGGCGCATCTATCTAACCATGTTCGCCCAAAAGATTTTTAAGTAATGCAATAATCCGCAGGCTCTTCAAAGAGTTTGCGGATTATTTTTTTGATGAGATTTTACTTGCTGATGTTGAATACAATGTTTTACTAAAGGAAGACTGGCAACTTATTTTACTTGACTTTAATTGTTGAATTCTTTTTTTTCAAACTATTTTGGAGAAAACTATAGAATTGTATATTTTTTTTGTGAAAATGGTGCGATTTTAATGATATTTTATTAATTTTGCATCAAATTTACTCGATATGACGTTGCAAGAGTGTATTGAAGATAGTTCGATTTATTGCTGTTCCCACATTTTTCTGTCAAGGGTATGATGGTAGTGTGAATATGCTCTTAAGAATAGATTATTCAAATAAAAAGCACTTTGTAAAGTACTGTCATCTGGTAATGTAAAATCATCATCTTTCAACAGCTTCGGTATCGAAAGAAGGGGAATGCTGTGATTGAATGAAGAATGAAAAATAAAAAATGTCTCAATATAGTTTTTCATATAACTACGATTCACTGAATGATGCGTTTAATGCAGTGAATAGGAAGGGAAAGATGTTGAAGAGGTATCTTTCTCCAGAATATTTGGCTAAGGCACAGGAGTATCGTGAGATGAAAAAGGAACTAAATGGGATATTGAGAAAGAAAAAAGAAGAACGTACGGAGGAAGAAACGAATATGCTTGACATGTTGAGACAACAGATGAAGGAAAATGCTCAAAAACAGCAAGAATTATTGCGTGAGCATCTCAGTAATGTGTCGTCAAAGATTTTATCAAATAACTTTCGTTTCAATCTTACGTCAGATGCGTCAGAAGATCCAGATAAGCCAGTTTATTCTATTGGAACCACTGCTGAAGAGTTTTTCGCAATGCAAGTTCTTTGTAGAAATGTAAAAAAACTGTTTAAGATATCCATGTCAAGCCGCAACGATATACTTTCTCAGTTAAAGATGTTGTTGAGAGAGGATAAAAGCAGGTATTACATCATCCGAACTGATGTACGTAACTGCTTCGAGTCGATACCGCATGATAAATTATTTGAGTATTTGGAGGGCAATAATTGGCTTGATGTAAAGAGCAAATCCATTTTACGTGGACTCATCCTAAAGGAGTTTGAAGCCAAGAATTTGCGTCCTGTTATAGCGACTCCCAAAACGGGCATTCCCCGAGGATGTGCTATTAGTTCGCTACTATCAGAATTCTATTTGTCCAAGATAGATGAGAAGATTAAGAATGATTTGCCGGGTGTGTTATTTCTTGGTAGATACGTAGATGACATGGTGCTTGTTATTCATCCTGACATTAGAGAAGAATACCAGAAACCAATAGATTGGTATATTGATGAGCTTACGAAAATTTATTCTCAAAATGGATTGGAGATACATACTCCATTAGATGGCAAAGGAAAATGCTACACGTATGATTCGGAGAAAGATGAAGAATTAGATTTCAATCTTTTAGGATATAATATCCATATTGATAAAAGTAATAATTTGACATTTTCGCTATCTAAAGATAAGTTGAAAAAGATTACAGACAGAATAGATAAATCGTTCGATACTTTCAAGAAGATGATAGATATTGTAGGTGTTGATGCAGCATCGCACTATTTGTTTGATGCACTTCATGTTTTAACCTGCAATATAAATCTGTATAATTCAAAGAAAGGGGTTAAGGTTGGCATTTTCTATTCCAATCAACTACTGGATAATAAAGGAAATCTATCATACTTGGATGGACAATTGAAACGTAATATAGGTAGGCTAGATCTTTCTTCAAAGACAGCTATTGCTATATCTGATAGAAGCGCAATAGAAGATAGACTGAAAAGAATGCTCGCTTTATTGTCTTTTACAAAGGGATTTGACTATCCTCACAAGCGTTACAAAATAAACAAGCAGAGACTTCAAACAATAAAATCATCGTGGGTATGAAAAAGAGAAAAAAGATAAAGCTTAGTTATAGCAAGGAGCGAGTCCTTTTTTCTGACGTCTTGCCCTACGAGTGCCCGATTATTTTTTCGAATAGGTATCTTTACAGATTTCTTGCAAAATACTTATGGATTGGGAAAGTCGATGCGAAAGAAACTAAATTGCTACAAACCAAGCGAGCTGACGAAAAAGAATCGTCGGCTTTTGCTGCGTTGCTTTTTGGTTGCTATGAGCATGGTAAGCCTATTAGCGATTTGAAGCATAAGAATAATGCTCTATTCTATCCTTTTCAATTCAATATCGCTCATAAAAAGAATAAGAACAGAACTCTGTCTGTTATACATCCGTACAACCAGTGGCAGGTAGTTGAGTTTTATAATCTGTATAAGTATTCTATACTCTATCTCTGTAATCAGAGTAAATACTCTATTCGCAAACCACACAAGATAGCTCAATACTTTTATTATAGAGACCGACTTCATCGAAGGTTGTTAGGACATGAAAGTGACAAAGTCGAATTGTTTTTCAATGAGTATGAGAACTTGAGAACATATTTCAGCTATGAAAAATATTCGAATATATACAAGTTCTACGAGGACTATAGGTATCAGCGAGCAGAAAAGAAATTCAAACATCTTGTTAAGTTCGACCTTCAGAGCTGTTTTGACAGTGTTTACACTCATACCATAAGTTGGGCGACAGCTGGAGGTGCAGACAAGGTAAAGGTTTTGCCTGGATATCATGGCTCTTGGGTTGGTGATGCATTCGATAATCTAATGCAGTCGGTAAATGCTCGAGAAACGAATGGCATTGTAATAGGTCCGGAATTCTCTAGAATCTTTGCAGAGATTATACTTCAGTATATAGATCAGAAAGTTGAACAGGAACTGTTGAAAGATAAACTTTATCATAAATCAACATACGAGTGTTATCGATATGTTGATGACTATTTCCTTTTCTATAATGATGAAAAGGAAAGAGATCTCTTTATGGATAGTCTTACAAAATGGCTGAAGGAGTTTAAATTGCAGATTAGTCCGTCTAAAACAGAGGAGTTTGAAAGACCATTCATAACAAAGATTACATTAGCCAAACTTCGAATCGAAGAAGTCCTTAAGAATATATTCTCGATTCCGCTTTGGGAAAAAGTCGAATCCTATTTGGATGAAGAGAAAGAGGAGGACGAAGAGGATATAGGTGATGTAGAAGACGAAGGTGCGGATAAAGATAGGGAAATATTAAATAAGAAATTCAATATATATTTGTCAGCAAATGACGTAAATAGTAAAATAAAAGCAATAGTAAGAGAATGCGAAATTGAATATCGAGATATAGCAAACTATCTGCTTGAGAAAATAAGCCAACGTCTTGACGCATTTCTTAATCGATATGAAAAGGGGTTTAAGAAGTATGAACGACTAATGTCAAGCAATGATACGGATAAGGATGAGGTTGAAATTAAAGCACAACGGGTGCAAAGAAAACTTACGAGTTATCTGGTGTCTTTGATTGATGTGGCATTCTTTATTTTCAATAGCAACAGACAGGTAAATACTACATTGAAGTTGCAGAAGATAATGAATACCATCGTTCTCTACGCAAAACGGCATGGCAATTTCAAAGAAAATCATAAGGTTAGATTTCAAACAATCAGCGAGGAAATAATCTTTAAGAAGATTCAAGATGAAATAACCTTGGTTTTGTCAACAACAGATTCTCATCGAAATACCTTACATGAGAGTCTCTATCTGTTAATATTGGCTAAAGAGTTGGGGTGTGCATACCTTCTCGCGCCTAAGGTAATAGAATTATTCATTAGTAAAAGTGAAATGCAGTATAACTTATTTGCATGTATAATATTACTGTATTATTATGCGAATCACAAGTGTTATAATGCACTAAAGGCTTCATTGAAAGACGAAGTTTTGAAGAGGTATCGGCTTGTGGTGGAGTCGGAACGCAAACGTAATGCGGAGCTCACGATTCTCACGGCAGATATGATGACTTGTCCTTTTGTGGATGATGCATACAAACAGAGTCTTCTTGCATTAATGGGTATTACAGAGAAGGAAGATCAGCAAATGATAATGTGTTTCGCAAAGAAACAAAGATATATTTTCACTCGCTGGACAATGTTTAATTTGAATAAAGAATTACAGGCAAAGATTTCACAGGAGGTATATTCGTAGCTTCTGTAACAGCTGTTGGTCCAACTACACTTTCACACACATAACCTTCAAGCTAGCCGAAACGACGCAGGAAGTTGCGATTTCCAAATGGTTGGTTAGGATTTTGTGCCGAATGTGAAATCTTGCTTTTTTCAAGTTCCTAAATTTATTATAGTGGAGGAAAATTAGTGAAGTTGCAGGAGAGGAGAACAACATATATTCTTTACAATTTCACTAATTTTCGCTGCTATTAATTTCAAATCGGTCATTAGGACGGTATTTTTCAAAAATGTACCTATTTGGTGATGGATCTCTTGTAGATAGGAATAACATCAATATGTTTGTACAGTAGCAAATCTCCACAATTCTGATATACCTCGTCAAAGATTTCTCGACATCGTTTTTCATTCATCTTGATTTTTGTGCCGACGGCGATGAAGTCTTTTAGAGTAGGGTAGCCTGTCTGATTGACTGACGTAGCATGTTGCCCGTTATATCCTTCTGTACAGAGTGTAAGATCGTATGCAGGTGCAAGATGCCAAACATATTTGCCATTAGCATCTTTGCGGACAAGGAAACTGAAGTTCTTGCAATGGTCGTCCTTGTTGTCTGTGAGGTAATTGAAAACCATGCGACGATACATTTCCTCAACATACTTTGGGTTCTGGGTTAGATACCCTGTCAATGCCAACAGATTGCCATAATCGAGTACGGGGTCTGAGAGTGAAAGACAGAGCAAACCTCCGGCTGTGGCAGTATGAATTCGTTCGCCATCCGCAGTTATGTCAAAACGACGAGTGGCAAAATACTTTCCGTTTACTAACTTGAAATCTGGAACATCAATGCCACACTTTCTTGCAACCTCGTTGTAGTGATATTCCTGCTGTCCCATATCCTGAGGATCGTAAGTATGTCGGAACTTGACAAGCCAATGACCTTCATCGTCTGAAAAAATGGCTTTCGGACGGCATCCTCCGCTATTTCCACTGTTATAGAGCAAGAGACCAGCGTCCGTGTCCTGTTGCTCTTTCAGGACTTCCAAGGCTTTCTCTTGGAGTAAGTCAAAATCCTTTATTCCGTTTTCCTTTGTGATAATGGTCTCGGGTTCGTAAGTCAATGCGCCCATGCCGCTGTTGCCCACGATGCTGAGTCGGTCGATGGCAGAAAGATTTCTGTCATCAACACCTTCGCGTAACAGA
>JBGUGY010000397.1:0-5386 GCA_045111775.1 Bacteroidaceae bacterium
ACACGGGTTTCGCGGTTAGCCTCAGCCTTACCAATCTCACCAATCTTCTCCTGCTCGGCTACGCGAACCTTTGCCTCGTTAATAGCCTTGGCTGCTGCCTCCTGACCAAGAGCCTCGATATATCCAGACTCGTCGTTGATATCGGTTACGTTTACGTTGATAAGGCGAAGACCGATTTTCTTCAACTCGCCCTCGACGTTGCTCGAGATAGCCTCGAGGAATTTGTCGCGGTCGCTGTTAAGTTCCTCGATACTCATCGTTGCGATTACAAGACGAAGCTGTCCGAAGAGGATATCGCGTGCAAGTTCCTGAATCTGAGTTGCTGAGAGTCCGAGAAGACGCTCGGCAGCAGCATTCATGCACTCGGTATCGGTAGAAATTGCCACGGTAAATCGACATGGCACATCGACACGGATGTTCTGGCGCGAAAGTGCATTTGTAAGGTTGGCATCGATGCTGATTGGCGTAAGCGAAAGATACGCATAATCCTCTACGATAGGCCAAACGAAAGCACCGCCTCCGTGTACGCACTTAGCCGATTTCTTCTCGCGAGATGAACTGCCTCCGTAGATTACCAGAATCTTGTCTGACGGACAACGACGATAGCGGTTCACAATAGCCACAACGAGTATGATAAACACTACCGCTGCGGCAATAATAACATAGGACATTCCCTCAATCATAATTATTAGTTTGTTTTAGTTATAAAATGTTTTTCTTGATAATACGTTAAAGTTCCTCGACAAGAAGAGTCTTATTGTCGATAACCTCGATAACCTTTATTCGCTTGCCCGATGCAATCTCCTCGCCCTTCGTTATGGCTGGATATTCGAAGATTGAACCTCCGAGGCTTATCTGCACCTTGCCCGCGCCCTTCGCCTCTGCCGGAATTCGAAGATACACATCGGCTTCCTTGCCAAGGGCATCGTTAATATCTACCGCGCCATTGTATTCGAGTTTCTTCAGCTTACGGCGAAGAAAGATGTACATGTAGCCGAAAGCCACTCCGACGACAATAGCTATGAGATAGACCACAAATTCGGAAGGAATGCTCTTGTAAAAGCCGACACCAGCCCAGCCGAAACCTACAAAGAAGTTTACAAGACTGCGGATGGAGAAGAGGCTAAGACCGCCGCCCGTATCCATTGTGTCGCCGTCGAAATTGGCATCAATGTCGATGTCGGTCGAATCCAATCCGATAATTGTAAGAACTGCCTGCAACGCAAAAACAGCCGAGCCGACAATGGCACAGCCCCAAAATATCTGGAGATTCGCGTCCAGAGAAAAGTACCAATTAGAAAATTCGCTCATTTATTAGATTTTTTATGATTACACGAGTTTATCGCAACAAATATAACATCTATTTTTCAAATAATTATGCAGGATAGACCAAAACTTTGCCGTTTTTTAACATCGGGGCAAAAGAAAAACCGCCTCCGGAAGAGATTCCGAAAGCGGTTGTATCTTATGTTTTGCAAAAAAGCCGTTTTGCTTACCAACTCAAGCCAATGCCACGAAGGAAATCATTGCCAAGGGCAAGAATCATAAGAGCCAGAAGAAGGCACATGCCCACCATCTGCGCTCTTTCAAGGAACTTCTCGCTTGGCTTGCGACGGGTGATAATCTCGTAGAGCAAGAATAGCACATGACCGCCGTCGAGCGCAGGAATTGGCAGAATGTTCATGAACGCAAGAATGATGCTCAGAAGTGCGGTGTTCAGCCAGAATATGTGCCAGTTCCATGTTGGAGCAAACATGCTTCCCATTGCGCCAAAGCTGCCCACGCTCTTTGCGCCCTCGGCAGAGAATACATATCGAAGGTCGCTTACATATCCTTTCAGATTTCTCATTCCGTAAGAAATTCCGGCAGGGAACGACTCGAAGAAACTGAATTGGTCAGTCTTCATCGGAGTGTAGTCGTCAAGGAACTTCGGAGAGAATCCAAACAAGAAGTCTTCGCCAAGCATAATATTCAGCGTGTCGAGCTGCGCGCCTCTCTGCGTAACCAAAACGACGTTGCGAAGTTTCAGGCTATCGGCATGAGAACATTTAACAGCCATATCCTTAATATGCATCATCTCGTTCTCGAAGGCATTGTAGCTATTTATAGGCTTGCCGTTTAATGCAACCAGTTTGTCGCCAGCCTTTACGCCTGCCTTGGCAATAGGAGTGCCAGCAATAACGGTATCAATCTCGTTTGGAACGAACTGCTTCATAAACGGCGGCTCTTCCTTCAGCATTGTTATAAGGCTGATTTTCTCGGCAGGCATCTCAATATCTACCTCCTTGCCGTTGCGCATAACCGTTACGACCTTGGCTTTTGCAACTGCACGATAGAAATCGGTGCCGAATCTGCCAATCTCGCCGGCATCGGTCTTAACAGGCATATCGCCGTCGCGGAAGCCAATCTCCTTGGCTGTCTGATTGTAGACCATACCCATTTTCATGTCGCGCACGTTGAAGTAGCTGTCGCCCCATGTATAGAGCACCATTGAGTAGATGAAGATGGCGAGAAGGAAGTTTACAAGTACGCCGCCAATCATAACCAGCAATCGCTGATAAGCAGGCTTTGAGCGGAACTCCCAAGGCTGCTCGGGCTGCTGCATCTGCTCCTTGTCCATCGACTCGTCTATCATTCCGGCAATCTTAACATATCCGCCAAACGGAAGCCATCCGATGCCGTATTCAGTATCGCTGTTCTTTGGCTTGAACTTGAACAGGTGAAACCACGGGTCAAAAAAGAGATAGAATTTCTCGACCCTTATCTTAAACAGTTTCGCGAAGAAGAAGTGTCCGCCCTCATGCAGAACCACAAGGATTGACAGCGAAAGAATAAGCTGTGCTGCTTTAATTAAAAAAGTCTCCATTAAGAATTTTTCAGATTTCGGTTTATAACATTTCGGTGGCTATGCGTCGAGCCTCGGCATCGGTAGCCACATAATCTTCATAAGTTGGTTTCTCGATAAACGAAGCCTTCTGCATTGTCTCGGCAATGATGTCGCCGATTCTCAGGAATCCAATCTTGTCCTGACGGAATGCGAGGTTCACAATCTCGTTGGCGGCATTCACGATGCAAGGCATGTTTCCGCCCTTGTCCATAGCCTCGTAAGCCAGAGCCAGACAGCGGAACTTCTGTAAATCGGGCTTCTCGAAGGTCATGCTTCCGAGTTTGAACAGGTCGAGGCGGTCGAAATTCGCCTTTATTCTGTCGGGATAAGTCAGCGCGTACTGTATTGGCAATCGCATATCAGGCACGCCGAGCTGAGCCTTGACCGCGCCGTCCTCGAACTGAACGGCTGAATGGATTATCGACTCAGGATGAACCACGACCTCAATCTGCTCGGGCTTTACGCCGAACAGCCATTTAGCCTCGATAGCCTCGAAGCCCTTGTTCATCATCGTTGCCGAGTCGATGGTAATCTTTGCGCCCATCTCCCAGTTAGGATGCTTCAGGGCCTGCTCCTTGGTTACAGTTGCAAGCTGCTCGATGCTGAACTTGCGGAACGGACCTCCGCTGGCTGTGAGCAGAATCTTTTCGATATTATTTCCAACCTCGCCCACAATGCTCTGGAAGATTGCCGAATGTTCGGAATCTACCGGAAGAATTGCCACGTTATACTGCTGTGCAAGGCTGTTTATCAGCTCGCCGGCAACAACGAGAGTCTCTTTGTTGGCAAGAGCGATAGTCTTTCCTGCCTTTATCGCGCTTATTGTTGGAGGCAATCCGGCAAAGCCCACCATTGCCGTTACAACCACGTCGATAGGCTTAGCCTCGACAATCTGGCAAAGCGCATCTGCGCCTGTATATACTTTCATTGGCAAGTCGGCAAGCGCCTCCTTAACCATATCGTATTTCTGTTCGTTGGCTATGACAACAACCTCGGGCTGAAACTTGCGAGCCTGTTCAATCAGTTCCTCAGCCCTGTTGTTGGCGGTAATAGCATACACTTCAAACAAATCGGGGTTGTCTTCGACCACCTGCAATGTCTGTGTGCCGATAGAGCCAGTAGACCCTAAAATTGCTAATTGTTTTTTCATTTTCTCTGTTAGTCGTCCAAATTGAGCATACCTTCGGGCATTTCTACCAACATTGTACGCTCCTTCTGATTCATATCCTTTATAAACTCTTCTTGTGCAGGCATAAGCACCTCGTTGCCTTCGTGCTCGATGATAAACAAAGTGTTTACGGTCGAGTTCTCGACATCGGTAATTGTTCCGATGAAGCCGTGATTAACGTCGCTAACCTTGAAGCCAACGAAATAGCTCCACGAAAGTTCGCCTTCCTCTGCCTGCTCTGCAAGACTCAACGGAAAGTAGACATCGTGCCCCACAACTGTTTTTGCCTTCTGCTCGGTGTCCATATCCTCGAAGATGAAGAGAGCGTTCTCGCTGCTTGTAAAGCGGTACTCTTCGAAGAAGAACGGCACAAGGATTCCGTCCATGTCGAGCACCAGATAGTCGCACTCAACCCTATCGAATACATCGTCGGTAAAGTTGAGCACCACTTCGCCCTTTATTCCGTGCAGTTTTGTTATCCTGCCAATCTTGTAGACTTCTTCCTTTCTTATCATACTTTTAGTTTTCGCGTGTGATGTGTGCGCCGAGAGCCTTCAGACGGTTTTCTATATCCTCGTATCCGCGGTCAATCTGCTCAATGTTGCTTATGCGGCTTGTTCCGTCGGCACTAAGGGCAGCGATGAGCAGAGCAATTCCGGCACGGATGTCGGGACTCGCCATCTTTCCGCCACGCAGATGAATTGCACGGTCGTGACCAATGACAACGGCTCTGTGAGGGTCGCAAAGAATAATCTGCGCGCCCATGTCGATGAGCTTATCGACAAAGAAGAGGCGGCTCTCGAACATCTTCTGATGGAAGAGTACGCTTCCCTTTGCCTGAGTTGCCACCACGAGCAGAACGCTCAGAAGGTCGGGAGTGAGTCCCGGCCACGGAGCATCGGCAAGAGTCATGATAGAGCCGTCGATGAACGACTCAATCTCGTAGTGTTCCATGCGCGGAATGAAAATATCGTCGCCCATTCGGTAAACCTGAACGCCAAGTCTTCCGAATACGTTCGGGATGTTTCCGAGTTTCTCGTACTTCACATTCTTTATGGTGATGCCGTTGCCAACCATCGCTGCCATTCCGATAAACGAGCCGACCTCAATCATGTCGGGCAGAATGTCGTGCTCGGTGCCGTGCAACTCTTTCACGCCTTCGATAATCAGAAGGTTTGATGCGATGCCGCTGATTCGGGCACCCATCTGATTAAGCATGTTGCAGAGCTGCTGAATATAAGGTTCGCACGCGGCATTGTAAATCGTAGTCTTGCCCTCAGCCATCACCGCCGCCATAATGATGCTGGCAGTTCCGGTTACAGAAGCCTCGT
>JBGUGY010000398.1:0-3606 GCA_045111775.1 Bacteroidaceae bacterium
TAAGGCATTATGCAGGCTGGTTTCCCTAACGAATCTGTCATAAACGCAACCGTTCCGATTCCGCGACTTCCATGTGAATGGTTTTCACTTCTATACATTCTGTTTGGGTGTAAAGTAATTTTTGAAAATTGCTCCTTGCGCCAATTAGTAATGATATAATTTGTATCAACAGATGTTAATGAAATCTTTTTTGCAGCCTCGTGCCCTTCTTTTAGTTCAATGTGATAAGAATCCCCCAAACTGTCATCTTCAAGATATAGACGGTATAGGTATTTTCCTTCTTTGTGGTGTTATTGTAGCCGATTTTATATCGAAATCAATCTCATTGCTATAATTGCAATAAGAAATCACGCCCATAAACACAAGAAAAATGAGTATAGGAAGCGACACCCCAATCATAACAATCCAATAAACTATGTTTAAGATTTTTTTCATCTTATTGACAGATTTAATGCCGCAAAGATAATGAAAATAATTATTTTGTCAAGTCTGGAGTCGTTCCCTATTTTCCTATTTCAGCCACGTCAGCCGTCGCCACAGACTCTCGAACGGACCGCGCTGATGCGTTCTGAACCATAGTCGACAGAAAGCATATTGTGCCACAACCATCAGCAAGCCTATGAGAGCCGCGTAGGTTATTCCAACCTTGTTGTAGAACGAGAGTCCGAATCCGCAGAAGATGAGGCTTCCGAATGCTGATTGCAGCAGATAGTTGGTAAGGCTCATCCTGCCGAAGATGCAGAGATGCTGCAACGCGCCGCGAACGCTGCCGAACGCGTACCACGCCGAAACAACTGCCGATGTTATCATCAGCAGAATAAACAGATTGTAGATTGGGGCGAGCCACATATCCAGTCTGCCAAAGTCGGCAAGGCTCAGAGCCGCCACAGCCACCGCCGAGCAGACCAGAACGACGTGCCATACATGCAGATTGCGACCTTCGTTGTAGAAAAGCCTCTGTCGCCCCAACTGCATCCCGAGCACGAAAAGACAGAGAATCTGCGACATACGTCCGCACCAAACGAAATACTTTATGTTGAACTCAAGTCCGTAGCGCAGGTTGCACAACGAGTTCTCGATAAATGTTCCGTGCTGATGGGCTTCGCCAATGCGCCCAGCCAACGCCCACAGACTGTCGGTATCGAGATTCCAGCCCGTTATCAGACGGAAAATCTCGATTGGCTGAACAGCCAGAAACGCAATTATGCACCACACGGCTGGCGACGGCAAGTAACTTATTGGGATTATGAACATTCCCAAAATGGCATAGACCATAAGAATGTCGCCGTCGTAGAGCGCCATGTTTACCGCGCCGAACATCAGCAAAAGGCACATTCGCCACGCAAAACGCCCAGCAAACGAGCGTCCTTTCTGCTGCTGGTTGTCGTTCATGATAAAGAAACTCAGTCCGAAGAGCATGGCAAAGATGCCGTACATCTTGCCCGACAGAAGCCATGCCATTATTCTGCCAACAGACTCGTCGCAGCCAAGCGTAAAGGCAATAGGCTCGTCGGTAAAGATGTTGAAATGCTCAACCGAGTGGTAAAGAATGATGCCAGCCACGGCAATTCCGCGCAGGGCATCTGCCACGTCTATGCGCGTGTTTGGAATGTTTTGTGTTTGATACATAACGTCCTTACTGTTAAGGTTCTATACGAGATAATCGCCCTTTATTCTAACCGTAGATTTTCCGCCGAAGAGCACTTTACCGTCTACGAATTTCAGTTTTACCGAGTTGAAAATGCGGTCGTTTCCGCCTTGCTCTATGGTTATTGGCGAGCCGTCCCAGAGCTTCTCGCCAAGCAGATAGTTGGCAAACGCGCTGTTGCCCGAGCCTGTTGCCGGGTCTTCGAGATAGCCGAACTTAGGGGCGAAGACGCGTGTGTGGGCAAAGTTCTTTTCTGATGCCGTCTCTTTAGAGAAGATGAGAATGATGTCGATGTCGTTGCCAAGGCTGAAAGCCTTCAGCTCCTGCTCGTCGGGGAAGACTGAAACTTCGGTATCGAAATCAGAGATAGGCACGATGAGCGTGCGCAGTCCGGCATCGATTATGCGCATAGGAAGTGCCTCGGATATTGAGCCGTGGGGCAGTTGCAAAATATCTTCGATGCTCTCGGCAGAGAACGTCATGGGGTACTCAACGGCATCGGGCGCGGTTATGTAAACGGCGTCTTCGGCATCTATCGCGTTAAAGATACTTACGATGCCCTTGCGGTTGGTCTCGGCAGTAACCACGGCTTTTTGGCGCAGCTCGGCGTTGTCCTTAATAAACGAGTACATCGTGGCAATGGTGCCGTGTCCGCAGAAGTCAACCTCGCACTCCGACGAGTAGTAGGTTAGTTTGCAGTCGGCAACATCCGACTTTCCGCAGAAAACCATCTCCATAACGAACCCTTTGTGCTCCTTGGCTATTGCCTGCATCTGCTCAGGCGACATGGCATCGTTGCCCGTAAAAACACATGCCGCCGGATTTCCGAGCGACTCGCCAACCGTAAAGGCGTTGCTTTTTAGATAACCGTATTTTTTCATTTGCTTTTGAGTTTGAGTGTTTCGGCAAAAGTACGATAAGAAAAAGCCAAATGCAAGTTTCTGGGATATTCTGTTAGTTTCTGTGATGAGTGGGAAGGCAATAACGAAAGGAGTCCGTGTTTTTGCAGAAAAAACTGCCAAAATGCGGACTCCTTTGTTTCGTTGTTTGTTTTGATTTACTTTTAGCTGAGTGGGGAAATAGGTTTAAATTTTGTGATTGCAAATCCTCTGATTTTGAAATCACATAGTATCCCCAAAAACTAATTATTCTTTTTCATAGACTTTTCCGTGCCAATGGATTTTGTTGCCTTTAATGTAGGCAAATTCATCAATAACGTGATACCTTGCAAAGAACCAATTGTCGATAGCCGGAATATTTATGTCAATTCTATTAACGCCTTCTTCAACTTCTAGTCTTTTCAACGAGTTTAACTCTAATAGACCAATATATAGTCGTGCATACGAATTTCCAAGACTGTGTATTGCAAAATATTCTGTTGGTCTTATAGAAAAGCCAAAATCCTTAATAGAATCACCATATTTATCACATTTCGGCATCATCAAAGTCTTCTCGCCATTCTTGTTGCGGAACGCATTGCTATCGCTCACATAAGCATGTATTTCCAAGTCTCCCCAATCATAAGGAAAAATAAAATTCACACGTATAGAATCGTCCGACCTATTTTCTTTTGATTGGTCAACATACCATGTGTCGTACAATTTGGAATCATCGCTATTAAGCAACAAAACGTTTTTGTCGATCCTTTCTATTGTGCAATTTGCCAATGTATCTGTTTCCGACCATAAAGGATAATGTTCGCTAACTTTTGTTAGCAAATATAGTCTGTTCCCAGAGATAACAATCTTGTCGCTATAATGCTTACGTTTGTATATCCCGTCATAGTTTTGTGAAAAAACTGACAAATTAGCAACAAACATCAGTAAAAAAAATAATAATTTAGTCATTGTTTAAAAATTATTTACGTTCCGCCACTACTGTCCGGAATAATTATACAGAGTGCTTATAATTAAGTGTATTTCAGGTGTTTATATTGCATATAAGTTTTTCCGATAGAA
>JBGUGY010000399.1:0-2044 GCA_045111775.1 Bacteroidaceae bacterium
TGGTTCTATATCATGCTGATCTTTTTCTCTGCGATGGATTTCGATACTCGTCTCACCTTTTTGGAATTTTACTTTCATGCCCATCTCGACAGCACGGAATGCATACAACAGAGTTGGGAACAAAAGCAATTCACCAATGGCGGTTAATACTGAGCCGTCGATCACGCCCATAGGTGGAACGAAGAAACCGCCAATGATTAGTCCCACCGACACGAAAAAGCACACCAGGAATGTCATCCTACTGAGCCAGAACGACCGTGTTCCATCGGTCTGCTGTTCTTTGATAATACTGTTCATATCTCTTTTTCTTTAATATTATACTTATCGTATAAAGCCCGTAGCGAGTTTACTAAAAAGTCCGATGGCTGAAACAGATGTTACGTATTATAAGTGATATTAAAATGCTGGCCATCGGGCAAAAATTTCTATGATATGACAATAATATTGCCGACCCTCACAGGCAGGCTTGCTACCGTCACGGCAGGTATTTCTTAATCTTCATCACAATAAATAAAAATAAAGCCATAAATGATATAATGCCTACACAAAACACCACGCGCTCAAGCATAGATCTCGGTTTCTCGACTTCTTTGACCACTTCCACGGGGTATGGAACCGGTATCGAGTCGTGAATGCTGTCTTTCGTTGCGCTCATAGACTGCAGAAGCTCAATCTGACGTTCAAGTTCTTTTGTCTTCACCAGCCATGCACGCTCAGCACTCGCAAGCCTGATGCCGTATTTGGCCATCTCAGCTGAATCGAGTTGCATCACAGTTGTAAAAGACTCTTTGACAACTGAATCACGTTGGATCGCCGAGTCCGTGTGCCAATGGTGCTGATCATGTACCTCTGGCACCGTTACCACCTTTGTTGTTGTGCAGCCTGTAAGAGCCAGGCAAGCGATAAGCATTCCGATGAATATTACCACCGTTGCACATCCAAGTTTACGACCTTGTTTCATATTTATTCTACTTTTATATTAATGATAATACGCCATGAATAAAGTATAATGCGGCTACGGATATTGCTATTATCTTTAGCCAGAAGAAGAACCATGCGCCACAGCCGATCCATGATGGATAGTCTTTTGGCATAACTTCTTTGCCTTTAATCTGTTTATAGAATAGCCAAAATGTAAACGTCTGCCATACGGATTGAAATATCGACATAAGTACATAGATGATCGCAAACGCGACACAATTAAATGACAACTGGTATGTATGACCTGAAATAAATGCTCCAGTCAACATGACAACAAACATCCATGCAAGCTGATCACAACGACTACCAGCCGTATCGCTTTTCTCCTGATAGTAATCAAACGTATTTTGTTCGGTGACATCGCTATCTTCAACCTCTACAAAAAACATACCTTCTGATTCATCTACTCCGAAATTTTTGTGGCAAATACATTCGCTGTCATTATCACAAAGTTCTCTGAGCGCACATCTTTCGCATTCGCTTTCGTCATTTATAGTGTCGTGAACAAAAGCATATTTTTTGCCTTTGATTTCGATAATATTATTTTGTTTCATTATTATATTGTTTTATAAGTTATATATATGCCTCAATCAAATCATTGATAAGAGGTTACTCTTACTAATTCTTGATAAACTTGCAAAGAATTTGCTACCGCTTGCGTGGGTATTCCTTGAATGTCTCGCCGTCGAGGATGCTGCCGTTCTCCTTCTTGTTGCGCTTGATGCCGTCGGCTCCCCATGTGCCCCACTGCTTGAAGAAGAAGGGGGTGTTCCAGCGTCGGCAAGCGTCACGCAATCCACGGAACCACTCTATCGGTGTGCGACGGGCACACGGGCCACTCTCGCCACCTGTTATAACCCAGTCGATGCCGTCAAGGTTGATGTCGTTCATCGCTCCGAGCAACGGTTCACAGCTGAGGAACTTCACGTTGTTGCCCCTGACGTTGCGCAAAGCATCGATGCGGTCATAGTGTCGGCTGTTCTGGCACGTCGTACCGAGCCACTCCTTCTTTGGCAGCGGATGGCTCAGGAAGTTTTCTTCCATGCGCCACGGACGCTTCGTG
>JBGUGY010000400.1:0-6499 GCA_045111775.1 Bacteroidaceae bacterium
TGCCTGACCCTGTGCGCCGCCCATCGGCTGGTGAATCATCACGCGTGAGTGTGGAAGAGCCGAACGCTTGCCTTCTTTTCCGGCAACAAGAAGGACTGACGCCATTGATGCTGCCATTCCGGTGCAGATTGTAGCCACATCGCTCTGGATGAACTGCATTGTGTCGTAGATACCGAGACCGGCATATACCGATCCGCCCGGAGAGTTGATGTATATAGAGATGTCCTTGCCCGGATCAACTGAATCAAGATAAAGCAACTGCGCCTGAAGAACGTTGGCAGTATAGTCGTTCACTTCGGTGCCAAGAAAGATGATGCGGTCCATCATCAGACGTGAGAACACATCGAGCTGTGTTACGTTGAGCTGGCGCTCCTCAAGGATGTAAGGATTGAGGTAACCGCCCTGCGCCTTGATGACATCGTCGAGAACCATGCTGTTCAAGCCCAGATGTCCTGTGGCATACTTTCTGAAATCATCCTTTATCATAATCGTATTTTTTTATTTATAAAAGAAAAAAGGCCTTTTTAACACCCTTTTTAAGAATGTTCAAAAGGCCTTTGAAAATATTTTCGCTACCGCGGATTATGCAAACATCTTGCCGAACTCGTCGATAGAAACTGTCTTCTCGTTAAGCTTAACCTTAGCCTTGAGAGCCTTAGCAAGCTTGTCCTCGATGCAACGGTTTACAAGACCATCGATATTCTCGCGCTTCTTGAGCATCTCTGTTGCATAGTTCTCGAGGATTTCCTCAGGAATGTTCATCATTCCGTACTGGATGAACTGAGCCTTAGTTGCCTGCTTAGCAGTCTCCTTAAGGTCTGCATCGTCAACCTTGATTGAGTTAGCCTCAACAAGCTGCTCCTTTACAAGGTGCCATGTAAGTTCCTCGAGGCTCTTCTCGTAGTTCTTCTCTACATAGTCCTCAGCCTTGTCCTGATTGTTAAGCTTCATGATCTTCTTCAGAAGCTCGTCAGGGAACTCAAGCTTGCCAACCTTCTTGAGCATGTGCTCACGAACGTCAACCATGAACTTGTAGTCGCTGTCGGCAACGAACTGCTGTGCCAACTGCTCCTTAATCTTAGCACGGAACTCCTCCTCGCTCTTAACAGTATCCTTGCCGAATACCTGATCGAAGATTTCCTGTGAAAGCTCAGCCTCCTTGAAACGCTTGATTTCCTTCAACTGGAATGTGAAGTCGTTCTTTACGTTAGCAGCCTCTTCCTTTGTAATCTTAAGAAGTGAAGAAAGCTCTATCTCTGAGCCATCGTATGCAACTGATGGGTTGAATGTAATAACATCGTCAACCTTTGCACCGTTGAACTTAGCCTTCTGCTCATCGTTCTTGAAGTAGTTAGGCAACATAACTGCGCCCTCGACCAAGATACCGCCTTCCTTTGGATTGCCGTTCTCATCAAGTTCTGCAAGTGTACCCTTAACCATATCCTTGTCCTCGTAGCTCTCGGCATTCTCGTGGCTGCCTGCGCGCTGAGTGTATGAGTGAACCTGCTGGTCAACCATCTCGTCAGTTACCTCGATTGTATAGTAGTCAACTGAATCGCGGCCTGTAAGTGTAGCCTTGAACTCAGGAGCAAGAGCAATATCAAACTTGAAAGCGAAGTTCTCGTCCTTCTCAATATCAAGCTCGCTCTGCTGCTGTGGCAATGGCTCGCCAAGGATGTTAACCTTGTTGTCTTTGATGTGGCTGTAGATAGCCTCCTGCATAATCTTGTTGATTTCCTCAGCCTTAACGTTTACGCCATACTGCTTCTGGATAAGACCCATTGGAACCATTCCCTTACGGAAGCCTGGCATCTGTGCGTTCTGACGGATTTTCTTCAAAGACTTTGTTACCTTCTCAGCATAATCAGCCTTCTCGATATTGACAGTAAGCACTGCGCTCACCTTGTCTACATTTTCAAGTGTAATATTCATTACTTTATTATTATATTATTATTTCTACTTAAATTACGGCTTGCAAAAATAAGTCTAATCTTTTAAAATACAAAATAATAGAGCGAAAAACTTGTGGTTTCCGCCCCTTATGCCTCGTACAGAGCATCGTTTTCGACGAGTTGCTTCTCTTTTTCGATAGATAGCTTCTGGAAATCCTTACGTCGGAGTACGAAACTGTTACTCAGATACTTCTCGCGCACCACTTGGTTTGACGCCAATTCTTCGGGAGTGCCTTGGAACAGAATTTTTCCTTCGAACAGAAGGTAGGCGCGGTCGGTAATGTTGAGCGTTTCCTGCACGTTGTGGTCGGTTATGAGGATTCCGATGTTCTTGTCCTTCAGTTTCCACACAATGTGCTGAATATCCTCAACGGCGATTGGGTCTACGCCGGCAAACGGCTCGTCGAGCATGATGAACTTAGGGTCGATGGCAAGGCATCGGGCAATCTCGGTTCGTCTGCGCTCTCCTCCCGACAGCTGGTCGCCAAGGCTCTTGCGCACCTTCTGTAGGCGGAACTCGTAGATAAGGCTTTCGAGTTTCTCCTTCTGATATTCCTTTGGCTTGCCGGTCATCTCCAGAACCGATGCGATGTTGTCCTCGACGCTCAGTTTTCTGAACACGCTGGCTTCCTGCGCCAGATAGCCAATTCCGTTCTGGGCACGCTTGTAAACCGGATAGTTGGTTATATCCAAATCGTTGAGATAGATGTGGCCTTCGTTTGGCACAACCAGTCCGGTTGTCATGTAGAACGAAGTTGTCTTGCCGGCTCCGTTAGGTCCCAGCAATCCTACAATCTCGCCCTGCTTTACATCAATAGACACATGGCTGACAACGGTTCTCTTGCCGTATTTCTTCACAAGATTTTCCGTTCTCAGCACCATCTTTTCTTGTCCGTGCACAGATACTTCCTCGTCCATTATAATTTTTTGGCGCAAAAATAGTAATTATTTTTGTTATTTTTGTTACTTTTGCGACATTTTAAAATGATTATATGTTTAATTTAATATTTAAATATCTTGGAGCTCTCGGCAGATACTGTATTCTGATGGGACGCACTTTTTCACGTCCCGAGCGAATGCGTATGTTCTTGAAACAGTACATAAAAGAGATGTCGCAGCTTGGCGTAGACTCAATAGGCATCGTGCTCCTCATCTCGTTCTTCATCGGAGCGGTGATATGTATCCAGATTAAGCTCAACATCCAGAGTCCGTGGATGCCGCGCTTCGTTACGGGATACACCACCCGCGAAATCATGCTTCTCGAATTTTCATCATCAATCATGTGTCTTATCCTTGCCGGAAAGGTTGGCTCTAACATAGCCTCGGAGATTGGCACGATGCGCGTTACGCAGCAGATTGATGCTCTCGACATAATGGGCGTTAACTCGGCATCTTATCTTATTCTGCCAAAGATTACGGCTCTCGTAACCATGATGCCTTGTCTGGTCACGTTCAGCACCGCCGCCGGAATCATCGGAGCGTATGCAACGGCATATCTGGGGCATGTGCTCACAGCCGACGACCTCACCTACGGTCTGCACTACTCGTTCCAGTCGTGGTTCTTCTGGTGCAGCGTCATCAAGAGTCTGTTCTTCGCTTTCATCATATCGAGCGTGGCTTCGTTCTACGGCTATCAGGTCGAGGGCGGTTCAATAGAGGTTGGTAAGGCAAGCACCAACGCTGTGGTAAACAGCAGCATCCTCATTCTTTTTTCTGACTTATTCCTTACTCAACTGCTTACAAAATGATAGAACTGAAAAACTTGCATAAATCGTTCGAAGACAAGGAGGTGCTGAAGGGCATCTCAACGGTTTTCGAAAGCGGAAAGACTAATCTTATCATCGGTCAGAGCGGCTCGGGAAAGACGGTTCTGATAAAGAATATCGTAGGATTGTTTGAGCCTACAACTGGTCAGATTCTGTACGACGGACGCAACTATGTTGCAATGAACAAGAAGGAGAAGACAATGCTGCGCAGGGAGATGGGAATGATTTTCCAGAATGCGGCTCTGTTCGACTCTATGTCGGTGCTCGAAAACGTGATGTTTCCGCTCGACATGTTCTCTAACGACACGCTGCGCGAACGCACAAAACGCGCCCAGTTCTGCCTCGACCGCGTAAACTTGATAGAGGCTCAGAACAAATATCCAGGCGAGATTTCGGGCGGTATGCAGAAGCGTGTGGCAATAGCAAGAGCCATCGCTCTGAACCCTAAATATCTGTTCTGCGATGAGCCTAACTCGGGTCTCGACCCAAAGACTTCGCTTGTAATCGACGAACTTATCCACGACATCACCGCCGAGTACAACATGACGACAATCATCAACACCCACGACATGAACTCGGTTATGGGCATTGGAGAGCACATCATCTACATCTTCGAGGGTCACAAGGAATGGGAAGGTACAAAAGACGAGATTATCTCGTCAAACAACGAGCGTCTCAACTCATTCATCTTCGCTTCCGACCTCTTCAGAAAGGTTAAGGAAGTGGAACTGAAGGAAGAACAGGAACACAAGAAATAAAAAAGACTTCAACAATAAAAAAAGGCATCATTCAGAAAATCTGAGCGATGCCTTTTTTATTTTTTATTTCTGTCTGATAAATATATTCATCGGAGTTCCGCAGAAATTCCACTTCTCGCGCAACTTGTTCTCGAGGAAGCGCTTGTAAGGGTCTTTTACATACTGCGGCAGGTTGCAGAAGAACACGAAGCTTGGAATCTTTGTGTTTGGCAACTGCATACAGAACTTAATCTTGATATACTTGCCCTTGATTGATGGCGGTGGATATGCCTCGATAAGCGGAAGCATCGCCTCGTTCAACTTGGCCGTAGAAACGCGGTTTGTACGGTTGATGTAAACCTGTTTAGCCTCTTCGAGCACCTTGAAGATTCGCTGCTTTGTTACGGCAGAAGCGAAGATTATCGGGAAGTCGGTGAACGGAGCGAGTCTGTCGCGAATTGCGGCAATGTACTCCTTCATTACCTTGTCATTCTTCTCCTCAACCAAATCCCACTTGTTCACAACCACCACAAGTCCTTTCTGGTTGCGCTGTATAAGCTGAACGATGTTCAAATCCTGAGCCTCGATGCCTCGTGTGGCATCAATCATCAGAATACAAACATCGCAGTTTTCGATGCTGCGGATTGAGCGCATAACCGAATAGAACTCAAGGTCTTCGGTAACCTTGTTCTTCTTTCTGATTCCGGCAGTATCGACAAGATAGAAGTCGAAGCCGAATTTCTCGTATTTTGTATAGATTGAATCGCGCGTTGTTCCGGCGATTTCGGTAACGATGTTTCTCTCCTCGCCGATGAAGGCGTTGATGATGCTCGATTTTCCAGCGTTTGGACGACCAACCACGGCAAAGCGCGGAATCTCGTCCTCAACCTCCTCGGTAGTATCGTTCTTGAACTTCGAAACTACAAGGTCGAGCAAGTCGCCAGTTCCGCTACCTGTGAGCGAACTGATGCAATAAGGGTCGCCAAGACCGAGTGAATAGAACTCGGCGGCACCGTACTGCAAATCGTTGTTGTCGGTCTTGTTTGCCACCAGAATCACAGGCACCTTGCTGCGGCGCAAGATTGTAGCAACGTGCATGTCGAGGTCGGTAACGCCATTCTGCACGTCTACGACAAAAAGAATGATGTCGGCCTCCTCGGTAGCAAGGATGACCTGTTTACGAATCTCTTCCTCAAAAATATCGTCGCTGTTAACAACCCAGCCTCCTGTATCCACTACAGAAAACTCACGTCCAATCCATTCCGACTTGCCATACTGACGGTCGCGTGTTGTTCCGGCCTCGTCGCTGACGATTGCCTTGCGCGATTTAGTCAGACGGTTGAACAATGTAGACTTGCCTACATTCGGACGACCTACTATAGCAACCAAATTTCCCATAAACTCTCTTTAATTCTTAAATATTAAACATCGAGATTGTAACCGAAATTTTTCAGTTCCTTATCAGAATTTCTCCAGTCCTTGTCCACTTTCACAAATGTTTTCAGGAAAATGGTCTTGTTGAAGAACTTTTCAAGTGCCTTGCGCGCCTCGGTGCTCACCTTCTTCAAGGCAACGCCCTGATGTCCGATAATGATGCCCTTCTGGCTCTCGCGCTCGACATAGATGACGGTATCGATACTAATCTTCTTGTCTTCCTCCTTAAACTGCTCAACAACGACCTCTACTGAATAAGGAATCTCCTTGTCGTAATAGAGCAGAATCTTTTCGCGGATAATCTCGGTAACGAAGAATCGTGCAGGCTTGTCGGTCCACTGGTCTTTGCCAAAGTATGGAGGCGAGTCGGGAAGCAAGTCCTTGATGCGCTTCAGTACCACGTCGATGTTAAACTTGTTCGATGCCGAGATAGGAATAATTTCGGCATTCGGCAGTACCTTTGCCCACTCTTCCACCTGATTTGTCAGCTTCTGCTGGTCGGACAGGTCAATCTTGTTAATGAGCAGCAGGATAGGCACATCCATCTTCTGCACTTTTTCAAGAAAATCGCTGTTCTTGTCAGGTTTCTCTACAGTATCTGTAACATACA
>JBGUGY010000401.1:0-9451 GCA_045111775.1 Bacteroidaceae bacterium
GCTGATGGATATTGAATTCAACCATGAATGTGGCTACAAGATAGACATTGAAAAGATCCGTACAATGCGAAAAGAACTGATAGCCAATGCTTCGTCATACGAAGGAAAAAGATGGTTGGATGAAATGCTGAAAGAATATCAAAAAGATTCAGAACATTATCAGAAGATTCTGGGTACACCTTCAGATAAGGGATATGAAATTCAAAAATTACCTCTTGAGGAGTATCCTGCACTTTTAGCAGAAGTTCCTGTCAGTGAGCCATGGCAATTGCTTGTATGGTTTCCATTTAGTTACAACAACAATTGCCCTGACAATAAGACACTTGCAAACGTAGGCAAATATTGGTTCGAGCAGTATGGAGCAGTCCCAGCATTCATTGGGCACAACATGCTCTGGATGACCGTTCCACAGCCTGTAAGCGATACCCAGAGCCTGAATTTAGCAAAAGAGCAATATGCCTTCTGTCTTAACCGATTTGAAGTCCCCTACATGCAAACACCTCTGCAAACAATCCACGCCTTGGCAGACAGTCTGCGCAAATCAACCGTATGGAAATTCCGATGGGAGTATTAAAAAAAGGAATCGTCCGAACTACAAAAGAATCTGAAGTTCGATTTCTTGATATAAAAAAAGGAGGTCTGAAATTCAGATCTCCATATATTTTTCTTTAACAAGAAAATTACTCAGCGCGCAAAGTGAAACGCTTGAAATCAACAACAGTAAGATCCTTGTCTGACTTCTTCAAGTAGTCAGCAACGCTGATCTTAGCGTCATCGATGAAAGCCTGATTCAACAAGCAGTTCTCCTTGTAGTACTTGTTAACCATACCCTCTGCAATCTTCTTAATCATATCCTCATTAAGAGATGCAGCCTTCTCCTCAGCTACAGTCTTCTTAATCTCCTTAGCCTTAGCTACATCCTCTGCAGTGATCCAGCCCTTGCCCATGTTTGACTCCATGTGCTCCTCGGAATCAACGTGTGCTGGATTGATGCCTGCCTTCTTAAGAGCAGCCTCAACAGCCTTGTCAATCTGGTTCTGCTTAGCCTTCTCGATAGAAGTTGCAAGCTCAGAATCCTTAGTTGCCTGTGGAACTGCGTTCTCGTCAAGAGCAATTGGGTTCATAGCAGCAACCTGAAGAGCAACGTTCTTAGCAACCTCGTCATCAGCCTTCTTGTTCAAAGCTACGAGTGTGCAAAGGAAGTTACCATTCATGTGGTTGTAAGCAACAACGTGCTCACCCTCAACATAGTTGAAGCCATCGAGCTCCATCTTCTCGCCTGTAACACCTGAACGCTCAGTAACAGCGTCAGCAACAGACATACCATTTACTGTAAGAGCAAGAACCTCCTCAAGAGACTTAGCCTTTGCAGCAACAGCAGCATCAGCAATCTGATTTGCAAGAGCAACGAAGTCAGCATTCTTTGCAACGAAGTCAGTCTCGCACTTCAAGGCAACGATCATTGCATAGTTACCGTCTACGCGAGAAAGAACGCAACCCTCAGCAGCCTCACGATCAGAACGCTTTGCAGCAACAGCCTGACCCTTCTTGCGAAGGATAGCGATTGCAGCTTCCATATCACCATTAGCCTCAGTTAGGGCCTTCTTACAATCCATAAGACCAGCCTGAGTGGCCTGACGGAGTTTATTGATTTCTGTTAATGTAACAGCCATTTTATTATGCTTTAAAAATTAGTATTCGTTGAAAAGTAAAAGATGCCCAATGCTACAAAAACTGTTTGAGCATTGGGCATGTAATATTTTATAAGCCCGAAGAATTAAGCCTTAGCCTCTTCCTCGTCCTTACGAGCCTTAGATGACTTCTTGCCACCCTTCTTGCCCTCGCCTGCAGCCTCTGCATCAACCTTCTCAGCCTTACGCTCCTCAAGACCCTCTGCGATAGCACCGCAACAAGCATCAAGGATTACGTCGATTGACTTAGTAGCGTCATCGTTAGCTGGGATAAGGTAATCAACTCCGTTAGGATTTGAGTTAGTATCAACGATAGCGAAAACAGGGATACCAAGACGCTGAGCCTCGCGTACAGCGATGTTCTCCTTCAATACGTCAACGATGAAAAGAGCAGCTGGAAGACGAGTAAGGTCAACGATAGAACCAAGGTTCTTCTCCAACTTAGCACGCTGACGGCTGATCTGAAGCATCTCGCGCTTTGAAAGGTTTGAGTATGTTCCATCAGCAGTAAGCTTGTCGATAGTAGTCATCTTCTTAACTGCCTTACGGATTGTAGGGAAGTTAGTAAGCATACCACCTGGCCAACGCTCGATAACATAAGGCATGTTTACAGATGCAGCCTTCTCTGCTACAGTCTGCTTAGCCTGTTTCTTAGTAGCAACAAATAGAATCTTCTTGCCGCTCTTTGCGATCTGCTTCAACTGCTCTGCAGCCTCGTCAACAAGAGCAACAGTCTTGTGAAGGTCAATGATATGAATACCATTGCGCTCCATGAAGATATAAGGAGCCATTGCTGGGTTCCACTTTTTCTTAAGGTGACCAAAGTGGCAACCTGCCTCCAATAATGTATCAAAATTAGTTCTTGACATTTTCTGAAATTTAAATTGTTTACTTTCTTTTTAGTTGTTTTGAAACCAACCTCTGGGTAGTCCCCCCGATTAATAGAAAGTCCCAGCGGTTTAGATACTAAACATTTGTTTGCAGTCAGTTCCGAAAGATTAACGCTTACTGAACTGGAATCTGCGACGTGCCTTTGGCTGACCTGGTTTCTTACGCTCAACCTCACGAGCATCACGTGTCATGAAGCCTTCTGCACGAAGAGCCTTCTTGTCATCAGCGTTGATCTTAACCAATGCGCGAGCAATAGCAAGACGAAGTGCCTGAGACTGACCTGTGAAACCACCGCCCTGAAGATTCACCTTGATATCATACTTCTCAACTACATCAAGTGTAAGCAGTGGCTGCTTTACAACGTACTGTAGAATAGTTGATGGGAAGTACTCTGTAAGATCTCTCTTGTTAATTGTAATCTTTCCAGTGCCCTCTGTTACGTAGACACGAGCAATCGCGCTCTTGCGACGACCTAATGCATTTACTACTTCCATTTCAATTATTTATACAAGTTAATATCAATTGTTTTTGGCTGCTGTGCTGCCTTGTCGTGCTCCTCGCCAGCGAAGACATAAAGATTGCCCAACTGCTTAGCACCAAGACGGTTCTTTGGCAACATACCCTTTACTACTCTCTTGATCAATTTCTCCTCACCATTTGGACGAGCAAGAATAGATGCTGGAGTCAAAATCTTCTGACCACCAGGATAACCTGAATAATTGATATACTCCTTATCAGTCATCTTCTTACCTGAAAGCTTAATCTTGCTTGCGTTGATGATGATTACGTTGTCGCCACAGTCAGAGTTTGGAGTAAAGCATGGCTTATACTTACCACGAAGCAACTTAGCGACTTTTGAACCAAGACGACCGAGTACCTGATCTGTTGCATCTACAACAACCCACTCTTTCTTGGCATTTTCCTTGTTAACGGAAATGGTCTTGTAACTTAAAGTGTTCACTTTCTTTAATTTTTTAATTTGTTTACTACTAATTTTTCTTTATAGCGATTCACTAACCACTCGCCCGGCCAAAAGCAAAGCTATTAACACGCTATTTGACAAGCTTTTACGCCTGTCTTGATAATAATCGGCTTGCAAAAGTACTAATTTTTGACGAACTGGCAAAGTTTTTCAACAATTTTCTGAAGTTTTCAACAAAACAAAAAGCGAGGGCGATGCAAACAGATGCAAAGCCCTCACCTTAATATATACAATCTTATCTTTAGAATTCAGCAGTCTTTGGAGTACGTGGGAATGGAATCACGTCGCGGATGTTCTGCATACCTGTTACGAACAGAATCAGACGCTCGAAACCGAGTCCGAAACCGCCGTGAGGACATGAACCGAAGCGACGAGTATCGAGATACCACCACATATCCTTCATTGGGATGTTGCGGCTTTCGATTTCGCCAACGAGCTTGTCGTAGTTCTCCTCGCGGACAGAACCGCCGATAATCTCGCCAATCTGTGGGAACAATACGTCGGTACCCTGAACTGTCTCCTCCATCTCCTTGCCATCGTAAACAGGCTTCTTCTCGTCAATCTTCATATAGAATGCCTTGATAGCCTTTGGATAGTTTGTCATGATGACAGGCTTCTTGAAGTGCTCCTCAACAAGGTAACGCTCGTGCTCTGATGCCAAGTCGTCGCCCCAGTTGCAAGGGAACTCAAACTTCTTCCCGTTCTTAATAGCCTCCTGAAGGATTTCGATACCCTTAGTGTAAGGCAATCTAACGAACTCAGTATTTACAACGCCCTGAAGACGCTCGAGAAGAGTCTTGTCAATCATCTTGTTCAAGAACTCGAGGTCGTCCTTACAGTTGTCGAGAGCCCACTGAACGCAGTATTTAATGAACTCTTCCTCAAGATCCATAAGGTCGTCCATATCGATGAAGCAAACCTCAGGCTCTACCATCCAGAACTCTGCCAAGTGGCGTGGAGTATTTGAGTTCTCGGCACGGAATGTAGGACCGAATGTGTAAATCTGACCGAGAGCAGTAGCACCAAGCTCGCCTTCGAGCTGACCACTTACAGTAAGTGAAGTCTGCTTTCCGAAGAAGTCATCGTCGTAGATAATAGAACCGTTCTCGTCCTTCTTCAGGTCGTAAAGGTTCTTTGTTGTAACCTGAAACATCTGGCCAGCTCCCTCGCAATCGCTCGCTGTGATGAGCGGAGTATGGAAATAGAAGAAACCCTTGTTGTGGAAGAATGTGTGAATTGCAATGGCCATGTTGTGGCGGATGCGCATCACAGCACCGAATGTATTTGTACGCAGACGCATGTGGGCGTGCTGGCGCATATACTCAAAGCTCTGTCCCTTCTTCTGCATTGGATAATCATCTCCACATGCACCAAGAAGTTCAATCTCTGTTGCCTGAATCTCAACGCTCTGACCGGCACCCTGGCTCTCTACCAAAGTTCCGTTTACGCTAAGGCAAGCACCTGTAGTTATTTTCTTTATCAGTTCCTCATCAAACTTATCTGCATCAGCAACAATCTGAACGTTCTTTATTGTAGAACCGTCATTAAGTGCAATAAAATTAACGTTTTTGCTGCCACGACGAGTACGAACCCATCCTTTAACATTAACTGTTGAATTGTAATCTGTACTCTGAAGCACATCAACAATCTTTGTTCTACGTATTTTTTCCATCTGATTATATTTACTATAAAAAGGGCGACCAAAAAGCCACCCTTATATATTACACTTTTTTCTTTGATTACTCGAAAGCACCCATACGAAGCATGTTCACCTCCTGCTCTGTAAGGAATCTCCAGTCGCCACGGCGAAGGTTCTTCTTTGTAAGACCTGCGAACAATACTCGGTCGAGCTTAGTTACGCGATAGCCAAGGCTCTCGAAGATACGGCGAACGATACGGTTCTTGCCGCTGTGAATCTCAATACCAACCTGCTTCTTGTCAGT
Organism: Bacteroidaceae bacterium; assembly: GCA_045111775.1. GTDB lineage: Bacteria > Bacteroidota > Bacteroidia > Bacteroidales > Bacteroidaceae > Ga6A1. The sequence continues at coordinate 5,508 of JBGUGY010000401.1, forward strand.
CTCTGAAGCATAGCTGATTGCATCTGCGTGAATCTCGCCATCGTCGAGAGTGATACCGGCAGCAATCTGCTCCAAGTCGTGACTTGTAACATTCTTGTCGCAATAAACGTGGTAAACCTTCTTCTTCAAGAACTTAGGATGAGTAAGCTTTGACGCCAAGTCGCCATCGTTAGTAAGAAGAAGAACACCTGTTGTGTTGCGGTCGAGACGACCAACTGGGTAGATTCTCTCCTTGCAAGCCCCCTTTACAAGATCCATAACAGTCTTGCGTGCCTGTGGGTCGTCGCTTGTAGTAACATAATCCTTTGGCTTGTTAAGAAGAACGTAAACCTTCTTCTCTACGTTTACTGGCTGATCGTGGAACTTAATCTCGTCAGAACGCTTAACCTTTGTACCAAGTTCAGTAACTACCTCGCCGTTTACAGAAACGACGCCTGCCTGGATGAACTCATCAGCCTCGCGGCGTGAGCATACACCTGCATTAGCAAGGAACTTGTTCAAACGTACCAACTCATCTGGATCGTATGCAATCTCCTTATATTCAACAGGCTGTTTGTAAGAAGGAACTGCCTGCTGCTGAGGACGACGACCATAACCACCCTGCTGAGGACGACCATAACCACCCTGCTGAGGACGACCGTAACCACCCTGCTGAGGACGACGACCGTAGCCACCCTGCTGAGGACGACCGTAACCGCCCTGCTGACGTGACTGATAGCCACCGCCGTTGTAGCCGCCCTGCTGACGCTGATAGCCGCCACCATTGTAGCCACCCTGCTGACGCTGGTAACCACCGCCATTATAGCCGCCCTGCTGACGTGGCTGATAACCACCGCCGTCGTTATTGTAGCGAGTGCGTGCCTGATAACCAGATGGACGATATGCTGCGCCATCGCTATCCTTCTGATAAGATGATGGACGATAGCTGCGCTCGCCGCCGTCGTTGCCGTACGGACGCTGTCCACCATTATTGTAGCGTGGACGCTGTGGGCGACCGCCGCCATTATTGTTGTAACCACCGTAGCGTGGGCGATATGACTGACGGTCTGAAGAATAAGAACCACCGTCTGTGCTGTAGCTTCCACGATACTGTGAAGACTCACTTTGATTGTTGTCACTGGCTGGAGCTCCATGGCTCTCTTCTTTCCAGTTTTCGTTTTCAATGCTCATAGTCCTAATAAATTAATCATTTCTCGTTAACGTTATTCGAAGATATCACTACCTCCTAAATGTGTGTACCCAGAAATTCAATTGTTAGTAATAAAATTAATAAACTCTTTTTTTATTTGTTGTTTGTTATAAACCAGTGTATGAATGTGGTGTAATAGCACGCAGTTCTTCTTTCACGCTCTCACTCACCTCAAGTTCCTCAATAAAGTTCTTTATGCTACTTTCTGTAATGGCTGAATTTGTTCGTGTAAGAGCCTTCAGAGCCTCGTATGGATGAGGATATGCCTCGCGGCGCAGAATTGTCTGAATAGCCTCGGCACAAACAGCCCAGCAATTGTCAAGGTCGGCATTTATGGCAGCCTCGTTAAGCAGAAGCTTTCTCAAGCCCTTCAGAGTGCTTGCGTTGGCGATGAGCATGTGTCCCATCGGAACGCCGATGTTTCTGAGAACTGTAGAGTCGGTAAGGTCGCGCTGCAAACGGCTTACAGGAAGTTTTGCAGCCAAGTGCTGAAGCACGGCATTGGCAACGCCAAGGTTTCCTTCAGAATTCTCGAAGTCGATAGGATTAACCTTGTGAGGCATTGCGCTCGAGCCAACCTCGCCAGCCTTAATCTTCTGCTTGAAATATTCCATTGAAACATACATCCAGAAATCACGATCAAGATCGATGATTATAGTATTAATACGTTTCATTGCGTCGAATATTGCGCTCAGATTGTCGTAATTTGAAATTTGTGTTGTATACTCCTCTCTTTCAAGTCCAAGTTTCTCAGCCACGAACTTTGTTCCGAACGACTTCCAGTCGTACTGCGGATAAGCAACGTGATGCGCATTGTAGTTTCCTGTTGCGCCACCGAACTTGGCAGTTATTGGGCACGCCTTCAGTTGTGCAAGCTGGCGTTCCAAGCGGTACACATAAACCATTACTTCTTTTCCAAGACGTGTAGGAGATGCAGGCTGTCCGTGTGTCTTTGCCAGCATCGGAATGTTCTTCCATTCCTCGGCATATTCTTTCAGCTGTGCAATAACCTCCTCAATCGAAGGATAGTAAACCTCTTCGAGAGCCTCCTTTATAGAAAGAGGTATAGAAGTATTGTTTATATCCTGCGAAGTAAGACCAAAATGTATGAATTCCTTGAATGCATCAAGGTTACCAATCTTGTCGAATTCCTCCTTGATAAAATATTCTACAGCTTTCACATCGTGGTTAGTAACCTTCTCGATGTCCTTGATGCGCTGAGCATCGTTTTCAGTAAAGTTCTGATATATGGCGCGCAGTTTAGGGAACAGCGCGTTGTCGAATGCCTTAAGCTGAGGCAACGGTAATTCACAAAGGGTGATAAAATATTCAATCTCTACTCTTACTCTGTACTTTATAAGCGCAAATTCAGAAAAATATGCAGCCAATGCATCTGTTTTTCCTCGATAGCGGCCATCAATAGGCGAGATGGCAGTTAATAAATCCAGTTCCATTATAAAATAAATATAAACTTATGTGAATGCTACAAATTATTTGGCAAATATAATTATTTTTATCAAAAATACAACTTTTTCGCCGGAATATTTATCAGAAGCTCTTAAATCCGATGATTTCGCGAACATCCTTCAGAGTCTGCTGGGCACTCTTTCGAGCCTTGTCGCCGCCGGCTGCAAGAATCTCGTCGAGCATCTCTGGCTTAGCCGAGAACTCCAAGATGCGCTCGCGGATTGGGCAGATGGCATTTACCATATCCTCGGCAAGCTGCTTCTTCATGTCGCCGTAGCGGAGTGTGCAGTCGTTCCACTTCTCGTCGAAATAGTCGAGAGTTTCCTTGCTTGACACGATGCTCATCATTGTGAAGAGGTTCTTGATTACCTCTGGTTTCTCGCTGTTCATGCTCTGCGGGCCAGCATCGGTAACGGCCTTCATCACTTTCTTGCGGATTGTCTTCTCGTCGTCGATGAGATAGATGCAGTTTCCGTCGCTCTTACCCATCTTTCCTGAGCCGTCGAGTCCTGGAACCTTAAGAGCCTGAGCGCCGAAATAGTAGTTCTGAGGCTCTGGGAAGTATTCTACTCCATAAATGTTGTTGAAACGGCGAGCGCACTTGCGGGCCATCTCCATGTTCTGTTCCTGATCCTTTCCTACCGGAACTTTTGCCGCACGATGCTGCAAGATGTCGGCAGCCATGAGGGTTGGATAAGTAAGCAATCCGGCATTTACGTTGTCGGGCTGCTGACGGGCCTTGTCCTTGAACGTAGTTACGCGTTCCAGCTCGCCAAGATATGTGTTCATGTTGAAGAACAAATAAAGTTCAAGAACTTCCTTAACGTCGCTCTGCAAATATATCGTTGCCTTTTCAGGATCGAGACCGCATGCAAGGTATTCAGCCATGATAGTGCGCGCGCTGCGCTTGATATATTCGGGTTTAGGGCTGGTAGTAAGAGAGTGCCAATCAGCTATAAAGAAGAGACAGTTAAACTCATCCTGCATTTTCACAAAGCTTCTCACCGCACCATAGTAGTTTCCAAGATGCAAATTTCCTGTTGGGCGTATTCCACTAACAACTGTTTCCATGTTTGTATTTAAAATTGTATTTATATTCTTATATTTTTCTTACAAGGTGCAAAGATATACTTTTTTTTCTTTTTTTTGCCTTTGTGACAAAAAAAGTTGCTCAAAAATTTTGTCGATTGAAAAAATCACCGTATCTTTGCATCGCTTTTCGAAAGAAAGGGCGTTTAGCTCAGCTGGTTTAGAGCATCTGCCTTACAAGCAGAGGGTCGGCGGTTCG